>CAYNOZ010000059.1:0-9692 GCA_964398955.1 uncultured Thermococci archaeon
GGAGTAATCAGAATAATCAAACCAGAATGGAAAAGAGAATTCTGGGACAAAGCATAACCAAAAAACTCTCTTTTTCTTCCCTTCTCACTATTTCAACAAAACCAAAATATACTATTCTAACCAAATAAAAAAGGTACCATGAACATAACCACGAAAAAAATTCCAATAACAACAAACCAAAGAACCGAATTCAAAGACATAACAAACAAAATAAAAAAACAAATAAACATAAAAGAAGGAAAAATAACCATCTACACACCACACACAACCTCAGGAATCACTATCAACGAAAATGAATCAGGACTAGTACAGGACATGGAAAAAATCTTAAAAAAACTAGTAAAAAAAGAAGGATGGAAACACGACAAAATCGACAACAACGCAGACTCACACCTAAGAGGAATGCTACTCAACACAAACGAATCAATACCAATAAAAAACGGAAAACTATCACTTGGAACATGGCAATCAATATTCTTCGCAGAACTAGACGGACCAAGAAAAAGAAAAATAACCTCAACTATAATCGGAAAAAAATAATCACTTCAAAAGAACCTTTAAAACAAAAACAGCTAAAGAAGTCACTATCAATAATGGAGAAGTAATAAAAACAAAATTATCTCCCTTATAAGCATAGATTAGTCAAGAAGGAATATTTTCAAAAGATAAGAACCTACCCACAGCTGGAATCAGTAGAAACGCTACCCCCAACAATATGAGGACAATCCCTATCCAGCTCGTTTCCCTCAACTATCCCACCTTTTTCCTATCCAGTTCATTCTGGATTAAGGTTATTGATTGTGTTGTGAAGTAACTATTAGGTCCTAAAGATATTTTCTGAGTTTCGTAATCATTTAAGTATTCGGTTACTCTTTCCGGTAATCCTACGTTATCTCCTAGGATGTATACTGAGTCTTCTTTTACATCTTTTTTTCTTATATCTTCTCCATCTTCTTTTAGTATGTAGATGTTCTTATTTCTTCTTTTTTCTATTAGGTCTTTGAAGGATTTTCTGCTTATTTGTATTCCTGAATGTGTTTCTAACCATTCTTCATTTTTGAGGTCTTTTTTTCTTTTCAATGCTTTTTTTATCCATATTCCTATTTCTCTTTCGTTAGGACTGGCTTTTCTCAAATTTTTTCCGTTGAATGTTATTGTTATTGGTGGTTCTGGTTCTCCGTTTAGGTTTATGTAGATTTTTGTGTTTCTTCTCATGTCATGTGATAGCCATAGTGCTGATATTATTGATCTTGCCATTAGGTCCATTCTTCCTCCACTTCCGGGCAAATCTTTTATGTGGAAGTCTGATGTAGTTACTCCTTTATTTGAGTATATTATAAATTCTCTCATGGAAACACCTAAGAACTATATATGTTTATATTAATATTGATTTGTATTATTCGGTGGTTATATGGGTTTTGAGAAGAGAGATGAGTTGATTGATGAGGGTCTTTGTGATCATTGTCTTGGTAGGCAGTTTGCTGAGTTAAGTTATGGCTTGGAGAATTGGGAGAGAGGTGCGATTATACGGAGTAATCCAGATTTTGAGGAGGACGATCTTGTGAAGGAGAATGTTCCTGATAATGCCAGTATTGGTGGGGATTGTTTTCTCTGTGATGGTGTTTTTAATCGGTTAGATGAATTTGTTAACATGATTATTGAAGCTGTTTCTTCTTATGATTTTAATTCTATTTTAATAGGTACCAGACCTTCTAAAAAGATCAAAGAAAAGGAGAAGAAGTTCTGGGATAAATACGGTGATGAGTATTCAGAACCTATTAAGTCCGAGTTAAATAGGCTTATTGGGAAGAGAGTTCAGAGCAGGTTAGATGTAAGCGTTGACTTTAAGCGTCCTGACATAAATGCTGTTCTTGACCTTGAAGTTGAAGATGTTGAGTTACAGGTTAATTCTATGTTGTTATATGGTCAATATAATAAGTATTCAAGAGAGATTCCTCAGACTGTTTGGCCTTGCTATAATTGTGGTGGTAGTGGTTGTGAGGAGTGTGATTATACTGGGAAGACGTATCAGGAGTCTGTTCAGGAGATTATTCAGGAATCTTTTATAGATGCTGCTAATGCAGATGATGGTAAGTTCCATGGTGCCGGTAGAGAGGATATTGATGCTAAATGTTTCGGCAGAAGAGAGTTTGTTCTTGAATTAATGAATCCTAAGACACGAGACATTGATATAAAGAAAATTCAAACCGAATTAAATAATTCACAAGACAAGGTAGAAGTTTTTGAAATGCAAACCACTCACAAAGATAAAATTAAGGAATTGAAAACTAAAAGAGCTGATAAAACTTATCGAGCAACTGTAGAACTAAGTAAAGATATTCCAGAAACCGAACTTCAAAAATTAAATAATTTAGTTGGGACTATAGAACAAGAAACACCGCAGAGAGTGGATCATAGAAGAGCAAGTAAAACCAGAAAAAGAAAAATTCATAACATAGAATACGAAAAAATCGGTGAAGGTAAAATCGAATTAAAAGTAAAAGCTGAAGCAGGAACCTACATAAAAGAAATGATATCAGGTGACGAAAACAGGACAAAACCTAGCGTCAGCGAATTACTGAACCTAAAAGCAGAATGTACAGAATTAGATGTCATAAACATTGAGAAGTAACTCCAAATTAAAAAGAATATAATCTTAAGTCATATATTTCCCTAATTTTTTTATTTTCAGGTTATAGTATGTTTAAGATGATTAGGATTTCGCTGTTTAGTTGTTGTAGTATTGTGATCCAGTAGTTTAAGACGCAGCCTACGAATATTACTAGTGAGGTTGGTTCTATGTTCGTTGGTGGGGTTCTACATCCTAGTAGAAGTGGTATTCCGAAGAAAAATGCTAGTATGCCCACGAGTATTAGTTTCCATTTCATTTATCTCACTGCCTCTTTAGTTTAAGTTTAATTTACTGAAGTATTTATAAAAGTTATGGTTCGCTACTTTTGAGGGAGAACTGTATAAAAAATTTTTAGGTGTATACATTGATTTCAGAATATAATTTTAATGAGAGCGATGATAATGAAAGTAATTTAGGCGGGTTGAAATTAGTGTCTCTAATATCTGGTGGCATAGATTCTCCCGCAGCTGCTCACTTATTTCTGAAGAAGAATATAGAATTAGTCACCATTTACTTTCAATCATCCACGTTTTCAGATCCTAATAAAAAAGGTAAAGCATTGGAATCTATTGAAATTTTATCGAATTTACATAACAAAGAAATTAAGGCATATATTATTCCTCATGCTCATATAATTGGAGAATTTTTAGAGAATTGCCCTGAGAAAGATAAGAGATATACATGCATATTCTGTAGAAGGATGATGTTCAGAATTGCTGAGAGAGTGGTGGAAAAAGAAAGTGCAGAGGCGATCGTTACTGGAGAATCTCTTGGGCAAGTAGCTAGCCAAACATTAGACAATATAAGCATAACTTCTGATGCAATAGATACTCCTGTACTTAGACCTTTATTAGGTATGGATAAAGATGATATAATTGAGAAGATAGCTAAGAAAATAGGTACGTTTGAAATTACTTCAGGTGGATCATCTTGTAGAGCTGTTCCGGAAAAACCAGAAGTTTTCGGAAGTAAAACCAGAATTGAAAGAATAGAAAAGAATTTAGGAATTAATCTAAACTCATTAATAACCGAATCTTTAGAAAACAGCGAAGAGAAAATGATCAAACCAAAAAAGTAAATAGAAAACCTAAGAAAAAATTTAAACCACTCAAATTTTAATTAAAGAATCTTAATTATTATTCTTATGAATAAGTTGTTATTCTTCACTTCTTATTCGATTGAAAATTTTCGTAGAAAAACGATTAATTTAAAAACATAAATTCAATAATATGACAGGGAATATTATGGTTGACGAAAAAGATTACAAAATATTAGAGGAATTGAAGAAAAACTCAAGGCAAACCACAACCGAGCTCAGTAAAAAACTGGACATCCCAAGAACAACAATACACTACAGAATCAAAAAAATGAAAGACGAAGGACTAATAAAAAAATTCACCGTAATCCCAAACTACGATCAATTAGACAAGGGAACCACAGCATACATATTAATCTCATTCGACCCCAATGAAGGAGTAACACAACGAGAAACAGCATCCAAAATATCGCAGATGGACCGAGTACACGAACTCCATATAATATCAGGAGAATGGGACATAATGGTAAAAGTAAGAGGAAAAACAGCAGAAGAAATAGGGGACATAGTAGTAGACCAACTAAGAGAAATAGACGGAGTAGGACACTCAACAACCTGCGTAAGCTTTGAATCAGTAAAAGAAGAAATATAAAACCAGAAATGCCCTAAAGAAAAACACAAAAAACAACCGATCTACATAAATACGTGGTAAAATGACAGAAGAGGAAGGAGTAATCAAATTCACATTAAACCATCAAAAAGAAAACAATCTAAAAAACGAAGACATAAGAGATCTGAACTACTACAGACATATACTATGGAAAAAAGACTTAATAGGAGTTTACCCATCAAATCATGAAAAATTTCCAAATATAGGATTCGGAAACATAAGCAAAAAAACCGAAGACGGTAAATTCATCATAACCGGAACGCAAACCGGGGAAAAAAAGAAATTAGAACCAGAAGACTACGCATTAGTAGAAGAAGTTAATCTAAAAGAAAACCATGTAAAATCAAAAGGCATGACAGAACCCTCATCCGAATCATTAACACACGCAGCAGTCTACAAAGCCGATAAAGACATCAACTGCGTAATCCACGCTCACTCACAAAAAATCTGGGAAAAATACAAGGAATTAGGACTATACTACACAAAAGAAAACGCTGAATACGGCACACCAGAACTAGCTGAAGAAGTGCAGAGACTATTCAACGAAACAAAAGTCAAAAAGAGAAGAATCTTCGTACTATTAGGACATGAAGAAGGAGTAATAACATTCGGCAAAAACTGTGAAGAAGCATTAGAACCACTATTAATAGCCTTAGACAGGGTGAATGAATGAAGTTTAAATCAATGATAGTTTTCGGTACAAGACCTGAAATAATTAAACTTTCACCAGTTATAAGATCTCTAAATGATAATGATATTGAGAATATATTGGTACATACTAATCAACATTATGATAACGAACTTTCCAACACTTTTCTAGAAGAATTAAATCTACCATCAGTTGACTACAACCTCGAAGTCGGTTCTGGAAACCATGGGGAACAAACCGGTAAGGCTCTAAAGCTATTAGAAGAGAAAATGTTAGAAGAGGAACCTGATGTTGTACTGGTTCAAGGCGATACAAATACTGTATTATCCGGTGCTTTAGCCGCTTCAAAACTTCATATTCCTATAGGACATGTTGAGGCGGGTTTAAGAAGTGGAGATATGAGAATGCCTGAAGAAATTAATCGAAAACTGGCGGATCATGTATCAACCTTCCTATTCACCCCGACCAAGGATGCGAAAACTAATTTACTTAATGAAGGAATGGATGAAAACAATATATTTGTTGTTGGGAACACTATAGTAGATGCTGCTATCCAAAACTCTGAATTAGCTGAAAAAAAGGATTTTGATTATCCTCTAAGTTTAGAAGAGGATTATGCTGTTTTAACTATGCATAGACAAGAAAATGTTGACAAAGAATCTAATTTAGAAATTATAATAGATTTTTTAGAGGATTACCCGATAAAAGTTGTTTACCCTATTCATCCTAGGTCAGAGAAAAGGTTTAAAGAATTTGAATTACTTAAAGACTTAAAAAGCATTGATAATTTATTCTTAACCCCTCCTTTGTCTTACTTAAAGTTTTTGAAATTAATGAAGAATTCTAATATTATTTTAACTGACTCTGGTGGAATTCAGGAGGAAGCAATTATTCTAAACAAGCCTTGTCTTACTTTAAGAGATAATACGGAGAGGCCTGAATCAGTAGAAGCTGGTGGTAATATTTTAACAGGTTTGAATAAGGATAAAATTCTGGAGAATACTACTAAAATTTTGGAGGATAAAACTTTTAGAAGGGAAATGGAGAATGCAGTTAATCCTTTCGGAGAACAAGGTAGTGGTAGAAGGATATCTAATATTTTAGTGGATTATTTCCAAGGAACTCACGGAGAAAGACTGTAGCATAATTTCCTTTGGGTAGGAAAAAGTTGAAGATTAGGTTTTCATCTTTTTTTCTGTATTCTAAGTTTTGATGGGTTATGCTTAGTTCTCTTCTTCCTCCTCGTAGTTTTATTCCGTATGGTCTTTTTTTGTAGTCGGATTCTTCTAGTTCTGTTACTTCTTTTTCTATTTTACCCATTTTTCCTTCGGGTTTTCTCATTTTTTGTCCGGGTATTGGTCCTGTTATTTTTGCTTCTCCTTTATCTACTTTTGTTTGAGCTTTTTCTTTTAGGTTTTCTGTTACTAGTATGGTTTTTCTTCTTTCCGGCACTTTGTATTTGTTTTTTTGTTCTATTGCTAGTAGGATGTCTCCGGTTTGTACTTGGTTTAATCCTATGTTTTTTTCTATTCTTTTGGCTAGTGCTTTGTTGAATATGTATGATTGGTATGAGTGTAGGAGGGTGGTTAGTATTCTTTTTGGTATTTTTTTGAATGATTTTTTCCATTTGTTTGGTTGGTTTTTTGTTAATGATTTTAGCATTCTTTTTTCGTACCATAGATCTTTTGGAAATTCTTTTAGTGCTTTTTCCGGGTTTTCGTTTTTCCAGAAGTTTTTTCGTGCTTTTGCTTCTTTTTTTCTTGTTGTTTTGGAGTAGGTTCCTAGGTATATTTTTGCTGCTTTTTTGTAGTTTTGTTTTAGGAGGTTTTTTCCGACTAGGTGGTTCATTGATCTTTTTGTGCTGAATCTTTGGGATCCGAAGTAGTTGGGGTATTGGGATTGTTCTATTATTTTTTTGATTTTGTTGGGGTTTGTTTCGGCGTTTTTTATGGTTATTTGGAATTGGTTTCCGAGTAGGTCTCCTAGGTTTATGCATTTGCCTGTTGATATTGTTTGTATTTTTATTCCGTTCACTGTTTTTGGGAGGTTTTCTAGTTCTTTGTTTTTTACTGTGTTTGATGGTGCGCTGAAGTATTGTTCTGTTATTGCGTATTTGTCTTTCATTCCTGCGTATCCTAGGTTTGATGCTTTTAAGAATTTTGTTCCTAGTAGTTTTCTTTTTGCTCTGTCGGTTGTTAGGTTTCTTTTTCTTATTTTAAATATTATGCATTCCTTTAGTTTTTCGTTCTGTTTTAGTTCTTTGAGGGATTTGTATTCTTTGTTTCGGTGTTTTGGAATTTCTGTTACTTTGAAGTGGGTTGGGTTTGATTTTATTTTACCGTTTATTTCTAGTTCTGTAGTTCTTGGAAATTCTGAGAATAGTTCTTTGGAGTTTTTTACTTTTGGAAGGTTTTTTTCTTGTATCATAGTAGATCTAAGTCCTTTGTGTAGGGGTCTATTATTTGGTTTGGTGCGGGTCCTATTCCTAGGCATGTTTTTGTGTTTGGTGGGATTTGGGTGTGTCCGGCGTCTGTTATTAGTGAGTGTGGTATGTTTTGGGTTTGTATGTCTGCTTTAAGGTTGATTAGTTGTTGTTCGCTGTTTACTTTTACTACTATTTTTTTTCCACCTTTTTTTCTCCATTTTTGGAACCATTTGTTCCATTCTTTTTTTTCTTTAGCTTTTAAGGCTGATTCTAGGGATGCGTGACTTACTTGGGCTGCTATTTTGCCTTTTCCCATACCTAGATCGGATCTTATTACAATAATTTGTTTTAGTTCGTTCATAGAATCACATATTTAAAAGGAGAAAAGATGATAGATTTTATTTATTTTTTGTGGTCAGGAAGTCCTCCTTCATTGGACATGTCTTTTCTTCTTCCTTTTTCTTCTTCTAGAGCTGAGCTTTTGTTGTAGTAGTATGCTGCTGCGATTATTGCTAGTGCTATTATTAGAGCTATTAACATGGTCTGCGGATTAAAATCTATTGGAGAGTTCTGCACACTCATAGTTTTTGAAACATTAAGGTTACTCCTTTCCTGGTCTACTGCATTTTCAAATGTGTAGGTTACGTTGCTAGATAATTGAGTCTCTTCTTGTTGTTCGAAAACATATTGGAAGTCTGCATCCTTCGTTTTATTTACTCCTACATCGCCTATAGACTTAGTCAAATTCCTGAAATCAACTCTAACATCCTGAGCCTCAGCAGCACCTTCATTACTAATCTTAACTCTGTAAACTACTGGCTCATTAGCATCTATAGAACCCATCGGATTACTCGAATCAGCATTAGGCACAACCATAGACTCAATCTTCAAATCAGGCTTAGGAGGTTCAGCAACAACCAAAGGAACAGGCTTATCAAACGAATCAGAATCCTCACCTAAAGCATTATCAAAGCTAATCACCGAATCCAAAGTCTTAGCACCAGCCAAACCTGCCACATAATCAAAACTAACTTCAGCAGACTCACCAGCACCAATCTCATCAACAACCTTAGAATCACCATTCAAAGTTACTTCAACATTCCTAGCAGGACCTTCACCAACATTCCTTATCTCATAATTCAAAGTAACATTATCATTCGGAAGCACCTCAACATCCTCAGAACTCACACCATCCTTCATTACCTGAACCTCAGCAGACAAATCAGGCTCACCATAAACAGTCAAAGAAGAATCCTGAAAACCAAACGAATTCGATCTCTCCTTAACATCATCAGAATACGTAACTTCAACATCACCTATCTCATACTCACCAGGCGAATTCGGCTGCAAGAAATAAGTATGCTCCGAAATAACATTACCTGAGGCCAAATCAACCGGACCCATCACATTATTACCATTCAAGTCAAATCCATCAGGAACCGGTCCAACAACCTTCAAACCGTAAGCATCACCAGCTCCAACACTCTCAATTCCCTGAATACTAACCTGAACCTGCTGCCCGACAATAGCCTCATTCCTAACCAAAGTCGGACTCATAGTAACACCAGCCTCTCTCTCAGGATACTCAGGAGAATATTCAGAAGGCGCCCAAATATTAATATAATAACCTTCTCTCTGAGCATCAACAGCACCTATCGCAATATCAACCTTATCATCACTCGTACTCTTCCTAGTACTGTAGTCAGAGAATTCTAATTGATCATCAATAACCTCACCATTCTTCTGAACTTCCAAGTAAACCTGACCAGTACCCAACCCAGGATCAGTAGTACTTATCGTATAAGAATCACCATTCGATAATCCAATAGACTCCCCAGAAAACATCAAATAATTATTCACAATACTCGTCTTGTCAACGGTTTCATCTTCGTCAGTACCGTCAGAACCAGAATCAGACCCATCTCCAGCTACTTCATAACTATTAATAGTTGATTCAGGGAAGTATGCTTCCAGAGATCCATCCTTCACGTAAGGAGTGTCATCTTCGTCATCAGGTTCATCATCATCTATGGTATCATCAGCATCATCTAAGCTTATTCTAACAATTCCGTTGAACCATTCATTATCAAATTCTTCGCTTTCTCCTTCTTCAATCCATTCTGTTCCGACTTCATCTCCTAAATAATAAACTCTGATTTGGACTTCATCGTCATCATCTGAGTAAGGGTTATCATCTTCATCATCATCGTTGTGATCGAAATCGATTACTTCAAAACTAAAGTTATTAGTTGTATCTGATTCATCGCCTTCTTCTAAATC
>CAYNOZ010000060.1:0-9677 GCA_964398955.1 uncultured Thermococci archaeon
GCTATGTCTTCTGATTCTGCGGCACTTTCTTCTGCATTTGCTGAAGCATTTTCTATGTTTGTAGCTAAATCTTGTGTCATTTTTGCTTGTTCATCAGCTCCTTCGGAGATCTCTTGAACTGACTCTGAAACTTCGGTAGATGTTGAGTTTAATTCTTCTGAGGAGGAAGCTATTGAGTCTGATGCTTCACTTACTTCCGTTGCTAAAGATTTAATATGTTTAATATCTTCATCGATCCTTTTTATTAGGGAGTTAAGGGCTTGAACTAGCTTTAAATATTTTCCATCTAGATCTCCCTCTTTTACTCTAGTTTTTAGGTTCCCATTTGAAACCTGTTCTACACTGGTTTTAACTTTATCTAATAGTTCTTCTAAATTCTTTTCTCTGTTTTTTAGATTAGTAATATCTTGATAAATTTCCATTGCCCCAACTATACTTTCATTGTTTTCTATTGGTATAACAGAAGAATGTATGAACATTTTTCCGTCTGGAGTATTTGCGACCACTTCGGAATCTAGAACTTTTTCTCCTGATTTAAGTACGTCTAAAGCAACTGCAGTATCATTATCATAGAATTTTTTAGGATTTAGACCTACTGAATCATATAGACTCCATCCATATAGATTAAGGGTTCTCTGGCTAGAACATATTAATTTTCCATTTTGATTTATTAGAATTGAATATGCAGGTAAATCTGTTAATATATTCATAAAGTTTGTTACATCCCTAATCTTCTCTATTCCACCAATTATTTTTTTGTTTTCATTCTTTATAGGCTTAGATTTTGTTAAAAAATATTTAACTTTTTTATTCTTTTTATCTTTGTAGCAATTAGGTATCTTGTTAGTTTTTAGTTCTTGATCAGTTCGTATAGATTTTAGTACTAAAGATTTAGCTATTTCTGAGTCGTAAATATCTTTGATATCTTTTTTTTGTACTTTGTCTAAATTAAAGTAATCTTTAAATTCCTTATTTGCTTTGATAATTTTACCGTTTTTATTCACAGCTACGGTAGGAGTAATCGAAAATCTTGTAATGTCTTTTAGTTTTTCTTTTCCTTCTTTTTTGTTCTCTATTTTATCTTTTAGTTTGCGTTTTTCCTTCTTTTCTTTTTCTAATTCCCTTTTTAGCTTTTGTTCTTGTTTCTTTAATTCCTGATTATCTCTAGAGTCAGAAGTATCTTGGACAAAAAGACTTTTCAAAATATGTTTTAGAAACGGAATTCTTCTCACCTCGATTGCTATTAAACCGCAGAAGGGGACATTTATATTTTTTTGGGATGGTCTTGTCATCAAAGGTCTGCTACCCTTTTAAAGGGGGTAATTATCCATTAAAAGAGATGGGGTTTGTCTTCCCGATTGGTGAAAATATTAAAAGTGTTTTATAGGTGTGAATCAGAAAATTTAGTTAACACTCTATTTTCTCTGATAGAGGGGGCATGAAAGGTTCGAGGCTGTTTATGGATTATAAAGGACTTTGAATGACTAGCAAAACCAGAAAAAGTTACTGATATAAATTTAGTTTTCAGAGAAAAAACAGTTAACACTAAAGAAAATTTTAAAAAATAATTTCCTAGTTATCTCATGTTGATGATGCTTAATCTACATTAAGAAGGGTAAAAATCTTAATTAAGGGATTTTTTATTTATATATTGGTTTTTTCTACTTTTTTTAGTATTTCTTTTGGATTGAGCTTTGATTTTACTATTATTCCTTTTCTTACCCATTATTAATTATTCTGTAGAATTTTTAATACTTTTTCATTTATTTCCACTATTATTGCTACCTACCAAAAAATCTTTTATAGTATTGAATATAAACAAAAGGATGTATTTCCATTTAGTTTTTATCATACTGGGTTGTATGTTTTTAGGGGGAATTTAAAGTTTGGTTGCTTTTAATTCAGTAAAAAGAACTTTAGTAATATTATTATTCCTTATATTGGTATTTAATAGTTTTGTAGGAGTTACTAAAGCTCAGGAGAATAATCCTAAACTTTGGGATTATAAAGTCGAAGGACAGGTTAAAAGTGTCTATATAAATGGCGATACTGTTTTAGTTGGATCTACTGATGATAAAGTACATGCTCTTAGAAATGGAAACCAGATCTGGGATTACGATATTGGTCGAGATGTTTGGAAAGTACGATCTAAAGAAGATTTAGTAGTAGCTTCTACTTTTTTAAATCAGATTTATGCTTTGAATTCTTCTGGAGACTTTGAATGGAAGTTTGAACAAAATGGTGGGATAGGAGACTTTGCTTCTTCTGAGGATAAAGTTTTAATCGCTTCTACTATAACTGACTCTAAAGAATTTGGATACTTTAGTGAAGCCATAGTTCTTAATATGGAAGGATCAGGAATTGGTCAGAGATCTATAAAGGGAAAGGTTTTAGGGACTGAAGTAAGTGGAAGTAGAGGATTTGTATGGACAGAAAATAATCTTCTCTACTCTTTCTCACTTTTATCAGGTGGGTCATGGTCCTATGAAAGTTCTGCTCAAATAAATGATATTATGGTTAATGATGGTAGGCTTTTAATTGGAATGGACGATGGAACGGTTACTGCTATTGGATCTTCTAAACTGGTTCTATGGAAGAAGAATTTGGAACAGCCTATAAATAAAATTCATGCTGATGGATCAAGAATTGCAGTTGGGACGGAGAAAGGAAAGATTTACTTGTTGGAATCTGGTGGGACTTTGCTTTGGGAAAAGAAGAGTAAGTCAGATTTTGCCATAAAAAATATTTTTGTTTCTAATGAGAGAGTGGTATTCGGATCGACTTCTGGTGTAGTTTATGTTGTTGATCCAAATAATGGAGAAATTCTTTGGAAATATGATTTAGGACATGATTTAGAGTCTTTATATGTTGGAGGAGGGAAAATAGTTGCTGGTGGAAATGAGAAGATCCATGTTTTGGATTTAGAATGGTATGAAAAAGTATCTAAAGAATCTTCTGATTACAGAGAGGAGGGGGATATGTATTTTTCTCAAGGGAATTACAGTAAAGCTATTTCTGAGTATAGTAAAGCTCTTGAAATTCTTGATAGAGGTGATGTTTTCATAGGATCAAAAAATGATCAGGGTGTTAGTTATATTAAAGAGAGAATTGATACGTCTGAAGAATTTTCTAGCAAAAAAGAAGAAGCTCAAAATCTTTTAGAAGAAGCTTCCGATTATTATGAGCAAGGAGAGTATGAAAAAGCTATAAGTAACTATGAGAGGGTAATTAAGATTTATGAAAATATTGATGTTTCAACTGTTAATGTTAATAATAAGTTAGAGGAAATAAGAAAGGAGAAAGAGCAATGGGGAGAAGCTCAAAAGCATCTTCAGAATGCTACTGAACTTTTCTCTGAAGGACAATATAATAAATCTATCAAAGAATACGAAGAGGTTATAGATGTATACGAACAACTTAATGTTAGTACCACTTCGATAGAAAATAAAAAAGAAAAAGCTCGGAAAAAAATTCAGTTTAAAGATAAAGAAAGAGAATTAGAAAAAGCTCAAAGCTTAGAAAAGGAAGCTAAAAAAGCATTAGAAGAGGAAATGTACACTCGAGCTGTTAATAAATTTAATCAATCATTAAAATTCTACGAGAAATATGAAAAGGAAGAAAAGTCTTCACAATTAAAGAAAAAGTTAGAAAATGCCTCTGAAAAGAAGAATAAATACTTTGAAGGTCTTCAACATATAAGCAAAGGAGACGAATTCATGAATGATCCAGAGAAACTTGATTTCGGTAAAGCCGAAGAAGAATACACTGAAGCCAAAAAATTGTATCAAGAAATAGGAAAAAATACTTCCATGATACAAAAAAAGATAAAATTAGCCCAATCAAAGGATAGAAGAGGTAAAATCTATATGATAACTCTTTTAGTTGTATTTTTAGCTATGTTAATATATTTAAACTTCTTTAGAGGATAAATACTAAATATCCGGTACAAAAGTTATCTTCGTGGTTGGTAAGACCTCTGCATTTAGGGAGATAATAAACCAAACCTAACCTTTAAGTAGGACCAACACTAGTATTGAGCACCGGATAATGGCAAGTCTGTTATAAGATCTCTCTTCAATACTTTGCAGCCAAGTTTGGAGGTATTAGGAGTTTCGAGGAATAAATCCCTCATTAAATATGAACAGTTAAACTGGAAGTGCCCTGAACTCCGTAGCTACGACCCAACCTTTCCCGTTTGGTGTAATTTTGTTTTAGTCCACAGACAAACCCACATCTTCAAAAGTGAGTAGTTGATTCTCTTATAAATAGCGGTTGAAATAAAATGTATCCTCTTGCTCATATTGGTTTTTCCTTAGGGATAATCAAATTGTTACGGAATTACCGGATTATACATATTTTAGATTTAAGATTTGTAATTATAGGATCACTTCTTCCGGATCTTATTGATAAACCTATTGGTTTAGTTTTGAATATTTCTGGGAGAGGGGTTTTTCATTCTTTAATTTTTATTTTGTTTCTATATTCTTTATTAAGATTTAGGTTTTCAGAGAAGAAATTAGTGTTAAACTCATTGTTGTATGGTTCAATTGCTCATATATTCTTGGATAGAGTATTTTTGGATCTGAAAATATTTCTTTGGCCATTATTAGGTTTTAAGATTTCTTATTCGGTAGTTGATGTAAATTATTATTTTTTAGCTGTATTTAATAGTCTTTATGTTCAAATAACTGAGTTCATGGGATTAATGATTTTGGTAAGTTTTATTTTGGTTTACGGATTATATAGGAAAGATAATATTATTACGTTCATTTTGGAAGGTAGTTTGTAGGTGTTAGAATGGTTGAGACACAAGAGGAGAAGTCGGATGTTGATGAGGAACTTGAAAGAGTTGGTATTACGGACTTGAGGACGGTTGCTAAGATAAAAAGGAATGGTAAGGAGTACACCTTTATACCAAATATAGAAATTACGATAGATTTGGAGAAGAAAAGAGGCATACATATGAGTAGATTGATTGAATCAATATCTGAGACGGTGGAAGAGGCTACGATGGGTCTTCAATCATCTATTTCTGGGCTTGAAAAAGATATTCTAGAAAGATTGAATGAGAAACATGAATATAAGAGGGCTGAGATTAAGATGGAGACTGAACTTGTTATTAGTGATAAAACTCCTGTTAGTGATAAGGATACGTATGAAACTCATGATGTAGAGATTAAGTTAACGAAGGAAGGTGAAAACTTTAGAAAAAATATTAAGGTAGAGGTCATTGGTAGTACGGCTTGTCCTCATTCGAAAGTGAATAATAACGGCAAAACGCATATACAAAGAGCTATAGGTGTTCTTGAAATTAATTCAAATTATGGTAATAATGTAAATCTTGAAGATATGATTTCAATTGTGGAGAATTCCTTTTCTTCAGAGACGTATACATTATTGAAAACTGAGGATGAAAATTATGTTGTACAGAAGATGTACGAGAACCCTAAGTTTGTAGAGGATGTTGCTCGAGAAATTCTTCATAGATCTAAGAAGAAATTTGATAACTGTAAGATCCATGCTAAGTGTGTTTCTAAAGAATCGATTCATAAACATGATGCAATGGCTGAAGGATGGGCTTCTAAATAGTGAATAGTAGAAAAGAAGAAATTTTAAATTAGATAAGTATTATTCTTTCACTATGTGGGTGCCCGTTTCTCCTTCAAGAGCATCTAATGATTTTTCTAGATGGGTTATGATGGCTTCACCGTCTTGATTTTCTGCGAATCTCATACAGGCTTGTACTTTTGGCCCCATGCTTCCTGCTAGGAAGTGTCCTTCATCCATGTACTCTTGTGCTTCTTTCACTGTCATTTCTTCTATCTTTTCTTCATCAGGTTCTCCGAAGTTAAGTCTAGCATGTTCGACATCGGTAAGTACCATAAATTTATCAGCATTCACAACTTCTGCTAGTTTTTCTCCTGCTCTATCTTTGTCTATTACTGCTGGTACGCCTTTAAGTTCTCCTTCTCTGTTAACTACAGGAATTCCTCCTCCACCGCTAGCTATTACAACTATTCCGTTATTCACCATTCTGCTTATAGCATCAGCTTCCATGTTTTCTATTGGTTCTGGGCTTGGAACAACTCTTCTCCAGCTCTTTTCTGCGCTTGGATCCACTTCTTTCACAAGGTAACCTCTTTCGTCAGCCATTCTCTTAGCTTCTTCTTCAGTGTAGAAAGGACCTACAGGTTTGGATGCGTTTTCTCCTTCGAATTCTGGATCATCTTCATCCACTCTTACCTGATTAATTACAGTGGATACAGGAACGTCTTCCATATCATTTTTACGTAGCTCGTTCTCTAGTTCTTGTTGGATCATGTAGCCTATTTGTCCTTGAGTCATTGCTCCGACAACATGCATGTCCTGAGCAGGGACTCTGTCACTATCTTCCTGCTGTATTAGAAGTGCTCCAGCTTGAGGCCCATTACCATGGGTAACAACTACCCTATATTCTCCTTCTTCTATTATTTTAAATATTGCTTTTGCAGTTTCCCTAACGTTTTCAAATTGCTCTTGAGTGGTACCTTCTTGATCAGCTTGTTTAATAGCATTCCCACCTAAAGCAACTACCAAAGTTTTCTTTTCTTTATTGCTCATTTAATATCACCAGAAAATTTTTAGAAAATAAGATATTAAGATATAAATAAGTTATGGTTTCTGATACCTTAAAAAACTACAGAATCAACTTATTACCATAAAAAGAAATCTTGATCTGTTATTATAAATTCAAAACGAATAAAACTCCGAAAATTATAAAAAAATCACAAACTTTTTCAATTTAAGGTAAAATGCTTAACTCAAATGAAAAACTAGATCTATTAATACAAAATGCGAAAGTCCCATTCTCTAATAAAATCATGGAAATAAATATAGGAATAAAAAATGAGAAAATAAAATCATTATCTAATAAAACTAAAGACTCTAAGAAAACTATAGACGCATCAAATAAACTAGTGATACCTGGAGCAATAGATCCTCACGCACATATATACGACCCAGAATATGAATACAGAGAAACATTCCGAACAGGAACAAAAGCAGCGGCAGCAGGAGGAGTAACAACATTCTTCGACATGCCACTAACCACACCAGTTATCACTGAAGAACAAATAAAAAACAAAATAAAAAAAGGCGAAAAAGAATCACTTATAGACTTTTCAATCCATTCAGGAATGTTCACAGATCAATACCAAAGAATCTCAAAAATTAAAGAATTAGGAATAAACTCCTTTAAATCCTTTACATGCCCCCCTTACCAAGTTAATACGGATCAAATATATAAAATAGGGAAAAAAATAAAAAAACAAAACGGAGTATACATATTACATTCAGAAGACGGCAATCTAATTAAACACTTCGAACAAAACAAATCCACGGAAATAATGGAAAGAAATAAAAGCAGACCTAGTTTCATCGAAGAAATAGCAATCGACAAAATAGGGAAAATCGCACGAGAAACAGGATTCAAATACCACATAGCACACCTATCATCCAAAAAAGGAGTAAAAGCTCTAAAAAACCTAAAAAAAGAATCAAAAATAACAGCAGAAACAACACCTCAATTCCTAACCTTCACAAGAGAAGATGTCAAAAAAGACGGACCATACCTAACTATGAACCCACCAATCAAATCCAAAGAAGATCAAAAAACATTATGGAAAGCCCTAAGAAACGGCACCATAGACATGATAGGTACAGACCACGCTCCAGGAACTAAACAAGAAAAAGAAGTAGGATGGAAAGACATCTGGGAAGCATGGGGAGGATTACCCGGAATACAAGAAATGTTACCAATAATGCTGAACGGAGTTAATAATGGAAAATTAACCATAGAAGATCTTATAAGAACCACATCAAAAAATGCAGCAAAACTATTTGGATTATATCCACAAAAAGGATCACTACTACCTGGAACAGATGCCGACCTTACAATAGTAGACATGGACCAAAAATATAAAATTAAAAATGAAGATACATACTACAAAGTAGGATGGACACCTTACGACGGCATAAAACTACAAGGAAAAATAAAAACAACAATAATAAGAGGAAAAATAGTTTACGAAGAACAAAACGGAATTAAAGCCACAAAAAAACATGGAAAATTTCTGAATTACAAATATGGAAATCAAAAAACCAATAAAACTACCTAAAATTCTCTAAAAAAATATTTTCCTCAATATTCTAGATTCTAATGATCAAGATTTCGAATCTAATAGAAATTGTTCTAACTATTAGTTTTTCACCTAACAAAAACAAAACTATAATATATTTTTAAATGGATAATAATTTAGGTGTAATTAATGAAATTAAATTCTAAAAAACTAGTAGTTCCCTTGATATTGGTAGCAATTTTCACAGCATCTTTATCTTTTCAAGTCAGAGGGAATTCACCTAACATTAGTGAAGATTATATAGCATACGATAATAATCAAGGAACTGTAGTGAAGAAGTCATACACTAAGACTTTGGAGAAGGGAACTCAATGGGTAAATTTAGGAAGTTCAAAAGAATTACCTCTTGAGTCTATTAAAATATTAGATTTAAGTGTAGAATCGGATATGAATCAAATAGAAATTCTTGAAATGGAAAAAAACTTAGAAAATGGTTTTGAAAGCAGTATAGGTAGTAAAGTTGAAATAGAGCTTTCTAACGGTAGAAGAGTTTCTGGGGTTCTGATAAGTGTAACTGGACAGTATATGGTTCTAGAAGATCAAAAAGAAACCATTTACATAAACAAAGAAAATATTAGCAGAATAACCATGGAAGGTGAAGACGAATCCAAAATCAGAGCAAAAATAAGAACTCAGAATAAAGGAGAATACAAAATCAACCTAAAATACATGATTGAAGAAGTAAGTTGGGAAGCTTCCTACGACTTAATAATAAGAAACCCAGATCCATACGAAATGAAACTAAGTGACAAATTCACCGGTAAAATAATAGTCGATAATCCCTCTCAGAAAAAATTCGATGGACAACTTAAACTTATCTCAGGTCAGGTAATGGGAAGAAGATATGTTCCAATATACGATGGAACAAAAGGAGAAGACTCAGCCATACAAGATCCCAAGAAAGTGGATAGAGTTTACATGTACAATTTAGGCCAATACAGAATTAATCCAAGTACCCAGAAAACCATTAATTACATGGAAATGTATCCGAACATAGAAAGAGAATTAATTTACCATACCTCAAGATACGGAAGATCTGAAAACGTTCAAGAATACTTAAGATTCCAGAATCAAGATCAACCACTACCTAAAGGAAATTTGAATATCTACAGAGAAATGAACGGATCCCAAATTCTTGTTGGAAGAGACCAAATAGAGAGAACACCCAAAAGATCTGAATTGGAAATTGATCTTGGAGGTACCTACGACCTTGTGGGAGAAACAAGAGTTCTTGAAGAAACTAGATATGAGAATAATATAACCAGAAAGGTTGAAATAACTTTAATAAATTATTCGGACAAAAATGAGTCAGTTACAGTAAGATATTCATGGAATTTTGGAGAATTGATAGATTCAGAAATAAAACCGGTTGAAGAAAATGCGGAATACCTAGAATGGAAGTCAAAAGTTAATGCTAATGATGATAAAAGTTTTATTTTTGAGGTAGCTGAAAATATCAAGAAAACTGATGAGAAACAGGTTCAGAAGTCCTAAAATTAT
>CAYNOZ010000061.1:0-9444 GCA_964398955.1 uncultured Thermococci archaeon
ACCTAAAAGACGGAGCCCCCTGAGGTGAAAAGATGAATTTGCTGGGAAAAAAATTTATTAGGGGGTCTCTATTTGCTACTGGGTTTATATTTTGATTGTGGTTGGTGAATAATTATGGAAGAAGATAATGATTCTAATCAAACTAGAGGTAGAACCGTTACGGTTGTAGGAACCCAGTGGGGAGATGAAGGTAAAGGTAAGATAGTTGAATTTCTTTCTGAAAAATCTGGATCTGTTGTAAGATATAATGGGGGTAATAATGCTGGTCACACGGTAGTGCTGGATGGGAAAGAATATGATTTTCATATTATTCCTTCAGGAGCTGTTAGTGGTAAGAAATCCATTATAGGTAATGGAACAGTAATTGATCCTGAAGTTCTTATTGATGAGTTAGAAGGTTTGGATGAAGATGACTTAAATCTATTAATAAGTAATAGAGCTCATGTGGTTATGCCTTATCATAAAATTCTGGATTCTAAAGAAAGTGAAGATGAACTTGGAACTACAGGTAGAGGAATCGGTCCATGTTATGAAGATAAAGCTTCTAGAACTAGGGCTATTAGGATGGGTGACTTAGGGAACCCAGAAATTTTAGAAGAGAAACTGGAAAAGAGAAAAGATATTTTTGAAGATGATATAGAAAAAATAATTGAAGAATATGTAAGTTACTATAAGAAGTTAAAACCATTTATAGGGGATACAGTATCTGAGATAAACGAAATGATGGAAAGTAATCAAAATGTTTTGTTTGAAGGAGCTCAAGGTACTCTTTTAGATATAGATTACGGTTCGTATCCTTATGTTACATCATCCAATCCTACTTCAGGTGGGGTTTGTACTGGAGCTGGTGTTGGACCTAGAAATCTTGATGAGATAATTGGAGTTGCGAAGGCGTATACTACTAGAGTTGGAAAAGGGCCTTTTCCCGCAGAATTAACAGGAGAGACTGGGGAGAAACTCAGAGAAAAAGGGCAGGAATTTGGAGTTACAACTGGAAGGCCTAGAAGATGTGGTTGGTTAGATCTTGTAATCTTAAAATATGCAGTCCGTGTGAATAGTCTTTCAGGATTAGCTGTTTCAAAAATTGATACTCTTGGAGGATTTGAGAATCTTAAAATTGCTACTTCTTATAAGATCAATGAGAAAAAAACTAAAAATTTCCCTTACTCTTTAAAAAACGTAGAACCGGTTTATAAAGAGTTTAATGGTTGGAAAGATCTTTCTAATGAAGAATGGAGGAAAATTGCCAAAGGCGGATACAAAGATTTACCTAAAAATGCTAGGAAGTACATAGAGTTCATTGAAAATTATTTAGATATCCCTGTCAAAATTGTTTCCATAGGCCCAGATCACAAAGATACTATAGTGAGGGAGGACCCATGGGAATAGAAAGGATCTCCCCAATTGATGACCGTTATTGGAATCAAAGCAAAGAATTCAAAATCTTTTCGGAAAAATCTTTATTTAAACACCGAATTAAAGTTGAATGTGAATACATTATATTTCTATCAAATAAAATTGGTACACCAGATCTTGAAACTGAAGAGATTAAACAAATAAGAAAAATTTTTAATAATTTTTCTAATTCCGACTTTGAAAGAATAAAAGAACTAGAAAAAGAAACAAAACATGATATTAAGGCGACAGAAAACTTTATTCGGGAAGAAATGAGGAGTATGGGAATCACAGGAAAGGACCATATGATACACTTTGGACTAACTTCTGAAGATGTGAATAATCTATCATATTCTTTGATATTAGATAAAGCATCAAATATACTAGTAAAAAATATTAAAAGCATAGTTAATATTTTAGAAAAGTTATCCAAAGATTCTAAAAGCTTACCAATGTTAGCAAGAACACATGGTCAACCTGCTTCTCCAACAACTCTTGGAAAAGAATTTTCAAATTACTTAGTAAGAATAAAGGATCATTTAGAGAATATAAATAAATTCAAGTTTCCAGGAAAAATTTCAGGAGCAACAGGAAATTTTAACTCTTTTTATGTAGCTTTTCCAGATATAAACTGGTTCCAATTGTTAAAAGAATTTGTTAATTCTCTAGGTCTAAAATTTTATGGGTATAATACTCAGATACTTCCTCATGACCGAATATCAAGATTTTTAAGAACCTTAAAATCATTAAATTTAGTATTAATAGATATGAATTCTGATATTTGGGATTATATTAGTAAAAGATACTTTAAACTAAAAACAAACGAAAAAGAAGTTGGATCCTCAACAATGCCTCATAAAGTGAATCCTATCGATTTCGAAAATTCAGAAGGCAACTTGAAGATATCTAATTCCTTACTCACCGAATTATCTGACGAACTACAAGTTTCAAGACTCCAAAGAGATTTAACCGATTCTACCATAAAAAGAAATTACGGAGTGCCTCTTACACATTCTTTATTAGCTTACAAGAAATGCGAAAGAGGTTTAAAAAAATTAAAACCTAACAAAGAAGAAATTGTATCAGACCTGAATGATCATCCAGAAATAGTCACAGAGGCCATACAAACTATACTAAGAAGAGAAGGAGATTCTGAAGCTTACGAAAGAATGAAAGAATTTTCAAGAAATAAAAAAAGAAGTTTAAAAGATATAAGAACCTTCATAAAAGATCTAAAGATCTCTAATGAATTAAAGGAAGAATTATTAGAGATAGAACCAGAAAATTATACCGGAATTGCTGAAGAACTAACTGAAAAAGCTCTTTCAAAGTAACATCCTCCCCTTATCTTACTCACGTAGGTTAGTGAGGAAAATTTAGGGGCTTCCGGAGCTATTTCCCTTCAAGTTACCATCGTCACAGGTTCCACTCGGACTGGTCTCCAGGAAACTTCCTAACGGTCGAGTTCTTGCTTCTTCCACTAAACTTAACAACAAAACATCATCAAGAATGATAGGAGTTACTATTACAGTTGGTTAGAGATTTTCAGTGCCCAAAACCGTGAATTCAGCCGCACCCCTACTTACAAACCAATATAAGGTCTTAGAAATTATTAGTATTCCGATTCAACCCACTGCCTAAATCAAAGATTGAGGAAGGAGACTTCTAGTTAATAAGTTAAATCTTAAAAAATAGAAAAAATTTAATATTAAGGTTTTTTAATCGCACTCTGACCAACCACAGTTTGGACAGGTGACACATCCTTCAGTGTACTCAACGATTGCTCCACATTCAGGACACTCAGGATTCTTTCCCTTATCAATCATATCTTGTACTCCGCTTTCCTCAGTTTCTTCTTTTTCTTCATTATTTAAGTCACCTAAACTGAAATGATTATTATCTTCAGCTTCTTCGGAAGAGAAGTCTTCTACCGAAGTTTGTACATTTCTTGCTTTCCCTGATATATATCTCTCCATAGCTTTCCCTACAGCGTCAGGTATTGAATGAATTTTTTCACCATTGTCCCAAGATGATTTTGGGCTCCTTATTCCTTTCAACTGATCTATAATTTCTTCAGGGTCCACTCCTGCTCTTAATGATGTAGAAATTAATCTTCCCATCGAATCCGTGAAACTTTGGGTAAAGCCTCCTGATTTTCCTACTATGGTGAAAACCTCAAATAATCCTTCTTGATCCTCGTTGATTGTTACGAATAAGCTACCGTATCCAGTGTTAATTTTTTGAGTAGTTCCTGAAACTGTTTTAGGTCTTTCTCTAGCTCTTTTGATCTCTTTATCCTTTGATTGGGATCTGACTATGAAATTTTCTTCTTCCAATCGATCTTTGAACTCAGATGATTGTAAAATACTTTCAAAGGATCCATACTTATTCTCTAGTAGATCAATAAGTTCTTCCTTTTCCATTTCTTCTGGACTTTTACCTCTAGTTGTCATTACTTGTACGTTTCTAGAACCATCTCTATAAACGGTCAAACCTTTAGCTCCTCTCTCATAGGCTAACATGTAAGCTTCTTCAACATCTTCTCTTGTAGCTTCATTTGGGAAGTTACATGTCTTTGAAATTGCTGAATGGTTATGTTCCTGGAAAGCAGTCTGTATTTTAACATGTTCATTTGGGGTTACATTATTAGCAGTTGAAAATATTTCCTTTACCCTAGGGGGTAATATATCATCTGGAAGAGAATCAACTCCTTTCCATTCATTATTCTTCATTAGTTCAATAGCCTTATCTTTAACCTCTTGCACATCTACACCGTTAGATTTTAAGGCTTTTAAGAAGTAATCATCAAACTCTACGAGCATTTCTTCTCCTTGTATATCCTTTCCTACATTCTTAAAGTAAGCTAGTGAGAAAATAGGTTCACAGCCTCCACTCGTATTCGCTATCATTGAGGTCGTTCCGGTTGGAGCTATTGTTGTCGTATTATGGTTCCTCATACTGAAACCATCATCATAATCTTCCGGATCCATCCCTCCTGAGTATTTCCTAAACCATTCCTCATAGTTCGTAGGATCGGCCCACTTGGATTTTTCCCACTCAGAAAATTCTCCTCTTTCCTTAGCCAATTCATGAGATTTCTCCACTGAAAATCTTGTTAATAACCTTTGAATTTCCTTAGAAACAGCAATACTTTCTCTAGATCCATATCTTATACCTAATTGGATTAGCATCTGGGCAAATCCCATTAGACCAAGTCCTATTTTCCTTGTAGATTTCGCTTTCTGTTCAATCTCTTCTAAAGGAAAATCAGACATTGTTACTACATTATCTAAAAATTTAGTTGCTGTTTTCACAACAGATTCTAATTTATCCATTCTTAACGCTTCTTCAAGAAAATCGCTTATCGCTTCATCCAACTCTTCATCAGAATCAATATCATAATCTCTTTCATCTACCCATTGTTGGAATTCCAATCCACTTCCATTTTCTTTACTATCTACCATTAGAGAAAGGTTAACATGTCCTAAATTACATACTTCAAAGTTTTCTAATGGTTGTTCGCCGCAATTATGGACTACGAATCCATTAGCGATGAATGAGTGTGTATCTGGTTCAGTAAGATCAAATACTTCTTCTTTTCCTTCATATTCAAGACTTTTTACCGTTGCTGTGTAATCATTAACATTAGGTTCTTTAACATAGTCTTCCAGTTTATTTTCCAGTTTCTTAGTTTTGTCTTCCCTTAAGAACCCTATTTGGCTTTTAAACTTCTTCAATGCATCTTCTTTAATCACCAAATCATGATGGGATTTATTTTCATAATTTTTCTTTCCTCTTTTTTCATTTGGAAGTTCTTTTCTACTCTCTTCCCTTCTTTCTTCGTATAATTTACTGGGGATTCCAAATCCAAGGAGAACTTGTTGTACTTCTTTTAGTAGATTTAGTTCTGAACTTGATAATGTTACGGAAATTTCTTCTGCAGAACCTTGAACTCTTCCTTCAGATGTGAAAAGTCCTTGAAGAAATCCTCTTGCCATTTCCTTTCCGTATTTGAAAATTTGTTCAGGAACTTGAAGTTTATTCTCCTTTAATCCATAGTTTTCTGTTATCTCGTAAAGTCCTTCTGATTTAACTCTTTGCTCTTTCGGAGCATCTTCATTACTTTCAATATCCAATAATTCACTCTGATTATCCTCATTTCCTTCATTATCTTGTGCTATTTCGTTAATGTATTCAGAAAATTCACTTGACAAATCAGTATCATTGCCGTAAAAATGTAAGACAGTTGTTTCTTCAGAATTTTTAATTTGGCCATCACCGACAATCCAACCTAATAATCGTCCTTTTGTCTTAGAACCTTTTTCTTTTTTACCGAAACTTGCTTCTCTATTCAATATATGCACTAATTCTCCTTCATTTAAATCTTTAGCTTCTTTCCAACCAGAATCAGTCATTAACTTATGATCATCTGTTAATCTTATCTCGTATCCTTCCTCTGTATTTAATCGATAAACATCTTTGACACCTGTTTTGAAAACTTCACTAGCTTTTTTAGTCTTTTCTTCACTAAGACGTTCATCTACTATTATATCTAAATCCTCTTTATCCTCATAAAGCTCTTTAGCTGTATAAATTCCTTCCTCAGTATTTATTAATGTTTCACCTGTTACACATGGATTTGTTGATTCAATTTTATGTTCCGAATGCTTACTTACATCGAATGAATGCATTTTATTTGATCTGTCATACATGAAAATTCCTGGTTCACCGTTTCTCCATGCACTGTCTATCATTACTTTCCATATGAATCTAGCTGGAAGAGTCATTTTTTCTCCAGGTTCTAAGTTTATATCAAATTGATCTACTCCTTTAACGTTTTCAGAGTAATCTCTCCAGAAATTCTTTTCTTTTTCAGAGTCGCTACCTTGTTCTTGTGGATACCAGTCCTCATTTCTGTTATAGAATTCACAATTCTTTTCTGATACTTCGTGAGGTTTTTCTGTTCTCGGGTTATAAAAGGTATATTCTTCATCGTTTTTCACTGCTTCCATAAATTCCTCTGTTATTCCAACAGATATGTTAAAATTTGATAGAACTCCTTCTTCTCTTTTTGCTACTATGAATCTTAGAATATCTGGATGGTCTACTTTCATGACCCCCATTTGAGCTCCTCTTCTTTTTCCTCCTTGTTTTATAGTTTCACACATTTTGTCGTATACTTTCATGAAGGATAATGGGCCTGATGCTATTCCTCCAGTGGATTTTACTCTATCCCCTTTCGGTCGAATTAAGTGGAATGGGTATCCTACTCCTCCTCCACTCTGAAAAATTTTAGCAGCATCGTGAACAGAATCAAAAATACTATCTAAATCATCTTCTGGTTGAATTACGAAACAAGCGCTTAATTGTTGAAGTTCTGCACCTGCATTCATTAGTGTGGGGGAGTTTGGCATAAATTCTAGATTAGTCATTAATTCATAGAATTCTTCTACAGTTTCTTCGTAATTTCTTCCATATTCTTTCTCTGGTTCAGCTATGTTTTCGGCAACTCTCTGAAACATCTCTTCGGGTGTTTCAGTTATATTTCCATCAACATCCTTTATCAAGTATCTAGCTGGAAGTATTCTGTCGTATGTATTCTCTGTAAGTCTTTCTTCAAGATTTTCCCCTTCGACTCTCTTAACAGGAAGTTTAAAATTTTCCTCTTTTTCTTGAGATTCCTCCATCATAACACCTTTCGATTCTTCCATTATAACACCAATATTAAATGAAAATTTAAGATCCTTTCAAAGTTTTAACTTCTTCTTCAAAAGATGAAGCATCTTCAAAAGATTTATAAACCGATGCAAATCTAATATATGAGACTTTATCCAAATCTTTAAGCTCTTTCATCACTAATTCACCGATTTTAGCGCTTTCGATCTCATTCCCTTTCATCTCTCTTAACTTCACTTCAATTTTATCTACTATTTCCTCTATCTCCTCTTCGGATACCGGTCTTTTCTCACAAGATCTTGAAATACCATTTTTAAGCTTTTCTCTCTGAAATTTCTCTCTAGTTCCGTCTTTCTTAACAACTCTAATTTCTAATTTCACTCTCTCGTAGGTAGTAAATCTTTCCTCGCACTGTGTGCATTCTCTCCTTCGTCGGATTTCAGAGCCGTTTTTGATAGTTCTGGTGCTTATCACTTTTGTTTCTCTTTCACCACATATTGGACATCTCATAATATTACCTACTTATATAGTGTTTTTAAAAGATTTAAACACTACATTTAGTGGTAATTATAATCACACTGCAATATAAGAGTTTCCCCCACAACCAAATCAAAACAAAAATTCAACAAAAACTAAATCGAAGTACAATCGAAATATTTATAAACCAAATACCATTTTATTTGGTGAAGGGTCCGTAGCTCAGCCTGGTAAGAGCGCACGCCTGATAAGCGTGAGGTCAAGGGTTCAAGTCCCTTCGGACCCATTCCAATTCTAAAGAATAATTAAAACAATTAAAAAACATATAAACGATCTTTAAACTATTTAAAATAAATACAAAGAACAATTACACATCTAAACACAGCGAAAACATCCAAAAAAATTAATTCCTAAAAATACTATTCCAGAAACAAAAATCCAACAATCAAAGTTCATAATAACTTTATCTGAGAATCTCAAAAACTAATTAACAAAAAAATTAATAAAAAGTAAGAATTAGCTAAGCCTCAATCTATTTATTTACAACCTTATTTAAGGCTTCAAGCATTTCATCTATTTCTTCCATAGTTACATAACCCATATTACCAATTCTAAAGGTTTTATCCTTAATATCTCCATAACCAGCAGCTATCTCTATATCATAGTCTCTCATTTCTTCATAAACCTCTTTTCCAGTCATACCTTCAGGAGCATTGACACAGCTTATCGTAGGGCTTTCATATCCTTTTTGAGGGAATAAAGATAAACCAATACTCTCAATTCCTTCTTTAATTTTATTTCGCCTACGTTTAAACAGATCTAGTCTTTCTTTTTTCCCTCCTTCCTCTTCTATTATTTTAAGCATTTTATTCATAGCTAAAACTATCGGAATCGGAGATGTTGACGGAGTTCCAGACTTTCTTTTGTAATAACTATCATAATTCAGTAAATCTAAATACCAACCTCTATTCTTTACCTCCTCGGATTTTTCAAGCGCCCTGTCACTAACTGCTCCAATCGCCATTCCAGGTGGTACTCCAAAAGCTTTCTGCGTACTACCAAATACAATATCTATACCCCATTCATCAGCTTTTATCTCAGCTCCCCCCATAGCACTTACAGCATCAACAAAAAGCAATTTATCATGTTCATCTACTACCTTAGCTAATTCAGGTAAAGGATTTAGCAAACCAGTACTCGTTTCATTGTAAGTTACTGTAACAGCTTCTACATCAGGATTCTTATTTAATTCATCATCAAGTTCCGAAGGTAAAATAGGCTTTCCCATATCTTTCTCAAACTTCACAACATCCTTACCATTAGACTCAGCAACCTCTACGTACCGATCACCAAAAGCTCCATTCGTGGTGATCAAAACTTTATCATGAATACAACTTCTAATCGAACCTTCCATAATCCCAGTACCAGTGCTTGGATACAAGAATATATTTCCATCTGTTTCAAGAAAATCTTTAAATCTTTCAACTGTATCTTTGTGTAACTCCTTATACTCCTCACTTCTATGACTAAACATCTGCCTCCTTTTATCCACAGAATTACCTAATCTTAATCCTTTCATGGCATCAAGTACTTCAGGCCTACAAGCAACTGGACCGGCTGTAAAAAGTTTCAATATACAACCTCCTTAAAAAGATAAATATTAAACGATATAAAATTTTTGGTTAAATCTTCAAATTAATTAGAATATTGAAACCTAAAAAAGAATTTTTATTTCATACTTAAAATATTCGACTCCTAAAAGATACTAGCTGAAAATATAATTATTTATTATGATATAGAATGAAAATTCTAGACCCTAACTAGAGACGATTCTAACTTTGAATTAAAATTATCCTAAGCTATTTATGTTTAGTAAAAGAAATCTAAAATCAGTGA
>CAYNOZ010000062.1:0-9033 GCA_964398955.1 uncultured Thermococci archaeon
TCTGCTCCTAGATTTATTACTGTTGCTGATTCTTCTCCTGTGATGAATATGTTAACTATTGTGTTCGCGTTTAGATAAAATATTGCTGTTATTATTAGTAGTATTAGTGTTATTATTGTGGCGGCTGCGTATACTGTTTTTTTAGCTCTGTCTACTTGATCTGATCCTAGGTTCTGCCCTACCATTGTGTTTGTTCCTCTTGCAAATCCCATTGCTGGTAAGAAAACCATTGAGTTCAGTCTGTTCCCTATTCCGAATGCTGCTACTGCTGGATCCCCTGCCAGAGCCACTATCGCTGTGAGCATGGTTACACCTACAGCTCTAGTTGTCTGATCAATACTGGAAGGTGTACCGATCTCCAAAATCTTCTTCACAGTTCCCATTTTAAGCTTAAAATCCTCCAGTTTTATGTGAATTCCTACATGTCCTGATACCAGTAATGTGATAGCTATTATTGCTCCCAGTCCTCTTGATAGTACTGTTGCTATTGCCGCTCCCTGAACCCCGAATCCAGTGAATCCTGTCATCTGATATAAAGCAGTTTCAACCCCTCTCAGGCCTAAGATGCCGAATAGCACATTGTTCTTAAATCCTAGTATGAATATTGGGTCTATTATTATGTTTAGCACTACTCCGAATGCCATTAGATACATTGGCGTTCTTGTATCTCCCCATCCTTGGAGCAGTGCCTGGAATATGAAAAACCCGAAAACAAACGGTATTCCCATAAACATTGTTCTTGTATACTCTACGGAATACTGGAAGATGTTTGTCTGCGGTGTTGCTCCTATCAGTTGTAGAAGGGTTGGTGCTATTAAAAATCCTATAGTGGATAGGGCTAACGATAAGAGGAATACGAAGGCTATGGTTTGGCCTGCTACATGATTTACTCTTTCATGGTTTCCAGCTCCCTTATTCTGCGCTACCAATACTGTACCTGCTACAGACAATCCTCCTGCTAAACTAATTACTAGGAATATTAGAGGCCAGGAGAATGATAGGGCGCTGACTGCATCTTGTCCTAATCTCCCTACCCAGAAGGTGTCCGCTAAATTGTATCCTACCTGCATTAGATTTGTTAATATTATGGGTAGTGATAGGGTTAGTAGGGGTTTTATTAGTTTTCCTTCTGTTAGGTTTACTGCTCTTCCTGTTTTGTTGCTCATGTTTTTTCCTCTTATCCGAATATTAGGTATAGTATGGTTCCGGCGGTTATTGTTATGATTATTCCGGTTATTATTCTTGCTAGGATTATTTTTGATTCGAAGAATGCTAGTCCGTACGGTATTCTTGCTGCTCCGATCGCTCCGTACCCTACTAGCATGGTTATTATGACTGCGAAGCTTGCTCCTTCATCCTTGATTGCGCTTATTATTGGATATACTGCGTATGGTCCTCCTTGTAGAACTCCACCTAGTAGTCCTCCTGTTAGCACACCTTTTAGTCCTGCCTCAGTTCCTAAATATGTTTGAACTAATTGAGTTGGAACCAAGGTCTCTATAGCGCTAGCTAAAAACATAGCCGCTACAATTAATGTTAATAACCCAGTTAAAGTTTTTAATCCTTGTGAAAAACTTTCTTTAGCTTTACTCGGACTATTAATAATTAGATATAAGTATATTATCACAGTTAGTAGTATGATGATTCTTTGTCCCCAGTTTCTTCCTATTAGGAGTTGCCAATTCATTTTAGCAGTCCTCCTTGCAGTCTATATCAACATCTAAGTTATTGTATATTGTTTTGATTACATTGAAGAAGGCTGATATTTCTTCTTCGGTTAATCCTTGGGTGATGTTTTCTTCAATTTTCTGCATTCTTGTTCTTAGCTCCGGTTCTAATTCTTTACTTTTCTCTGTTAGGTATATTAGGTGTTTTCTGTTATCTTTAGGGTCTTTTTTTCTTTTTATTAAATTCTTTTTCTCTAATTTGTCTAAAGTTCTTCCTACAGTTCCTTTATCTAAGTTGTATCTTTCGCATAATGCTTTTTGAGGAATTCCTTCTTCATGGTACAAGGCAAATAGGTAAGGGTACTGTGATCTTGTTATGTTGAACTCTGAAAGTTCCTCATCGATTTCAGAGTTAAGTGCTCTGTAAACAATCGATATATGTTTCCCAATCTTCTTCATTGTAGTGCCTCCATTGAGGTTTGAGGGGTTTAAGTTATCTTATGATAGTTGCAGGTGCAACTATTTATAAATCTTTCGAAAAGTTGCAACCACAACAACCCCAAGAAAAGAACAACCAAAACAAAAAAAATTAACACAAAACCATCAAAAAATTGGTTACAAAAGTGCTAAACTCAACATCATAACAAACATACCACTAAATAATCCCATGCTCGAAAGATGTTCATTTCCATAATCCTTTGAAATCGGGAGTAACTCATCAAAACTGATGAAAACCATAACCCCTCCTACAGCAGCTAAGATTACGTGAAGAATAAACTCATTCATGAAAGGCATTAACAATAAGAATCCTATGGTTGCTCCAATAGGTTCAGCTACTCCTGAAAAGAATGAATAACCAAATGCCTTTTTCTCATCTCCAGTAGCATAATAAATTGGTACAGATACTGCTATTCCTTCCGGTATATTGTGAACTGCTATTGCTAAAGCAATAGGAATTCCCAAAGATATTGATTCAAGGGACACAGATAAAACAGCTATTCCTTCAGGGAAATTATGTAATGCTATTCCGACGGCAGTTAAGACACCAGCCTGAGCTAATTCATCTCTATTTTCAACGGATTCATGGAAGGAATCAGGATGAGTGTCCATATGAACGTGCGGTATGAATTTATCAATTACATAAATCCCAACAATCCCACCGAAAAAAGCTATTGAAGCAGGTAAAAGACCCATTACATCAATAGAAGTACCTAACAATTCAACAAAAGAAACAAAAATCATCACACCAGCAGAAAACCCCATCAAATACGACAAATAAGTCAACTTAGGCTCCCTAATAAAATAAGCAATAGTCGAACCAATACCAGTAGACAAACCAGCCATAATAGTCAAAGCAAACGCATAAGCCGTCGGACCAAACACAATATCACCAACAATCAAACAAAAATCAAAAACATAAATACCTTACGACAAAAAACAAAAAACCAAAAAGAACACCAAAAATTAAGAAACACAGTAAATCAGAAATCACCAACAGAACCCAAATCATCCACCAAAATAACCTCACCACCAAAATCCACGGTTTTAATTAATTTTCTGAATAAATCAGGAAAACTATCTTTTTCACGGTAAAAAATAACTCTATCAAAATCTGCTAACCTATTCTCAAAACTACTAACCAAATCATCGAACTCCTCATCACTCACAGAACCAGGAGGCTTATCATACCACTCATGCCTATCAAAAGGAAAGTAAACACCATAATTATCCGAAAAAATCGCCCAATTAACATCCTCACTTTCACACATCTTAATAAAATCTTGAATCCTATCACTCTTATAAAGATCCTTCGGAGAAACCAACTCCCCCGTCCCCCTCAGTTCATCATCCTTCTCAGCAGAACAATTAGTCAAATAAATCACAGACATATCATCACAACTAAAACTAATCACAGAAAGTAAATAAGGTTATTGTAAAAAATTACGGATCCATATTTAACCAGTTATTTGGTTAGGTTTTGGTTGTTGTTATTGGCTGGTTGGGTTTTTGATCATTATGTTTTTTATGTTGGAGTTCGAATTATTGTTATGTTTGATTTTTTGATGGTTTCGCTTTGGTCTCCGTATTTGGTGGGTTTTGGTATTGGTTTGTTGGTTGTGATTAGTCTTGTTTTTTCTGATAATTTGTTAGGTGCTTCCACTGCTTTTGCTCGGACTGCTGGGATGTTTGAAGGTTTTTTTAATTCGGATGTGGGTAGTAAGGAGTATTATTCGGAGGTTATTCCTAAGGTTGATTGGGAGTGGATGTTGGTTCTTGGTGTTGTAGTAGGTGCTTTTGTTTCTTCAATGTTATCAGGTGATTTTAGAGTAGAGGTTCTGCCTAGTCTTTGGGTTTCTGCTTTTGGAGAATCTTTAGTTCTTAGGCTTTTAGGTGCTGTTGTTGGTGGAATGTTTATTGGTTTTGGTGCTAGGATGGGTGGTGGTTGCACTAGTGGTCATGGTATTAGCGGTACTCTTCAGTTAACTATTGGTAGTTGGTTAGCGTTCTTATCGTTTTTCGTTGGAGGGATTATTACTGCATTATTTTTGTTCCAGTTCTTGGGGGGTTTATAGTGAGGAAGTTAGAGAATTTGCACGGTAAATCCGGTTTACAACTTGTTTTTGGTTTGGTTATTGGTATTGCTTTCGGTTTTCTTCTTCAGAAGGGAGGAGTCACCTACTATCATTTAATAATTAATCAATTACTTTTAAGGAACTTCATAGTACTTAAAGTTATTTTCTCCGCTATAATAACTGGTATGATAGGTGTTTACGCTTTAAGAGAATTAGGTTTAGTGGAGTTGCATCCGAAATCTGCGCATGTAACCTCTGTTGTGGGTGGAGGATTGATCTTCGGAGTAGGATTTGCCTTACTCGGTTACTGTCCCGGTACCTCAGCAGGTGCTATAGGTATGGGATCTGTACATGCCGCCTTCGGAGTAATAGGAATAATCTTAGGGGCTGGAGTATACGCCAATTACTACCCTAAAATAAAAGAGAAATACTTCAAATGGGATATCGGAAATAAAACCATACCAGAAGCCTTAAATGTAAATCCTTGGATAGTGATCATCCCATTAACCATAGCATTAACAATACTTCTTTATTTAGTAGAATCTATGGGTTACTAACTTTTTACCGGTTCATAGATTATTTATATTTTCGTGATTATTTAGGATGGTGGTACAATAGTTGAGAAGATCACTATAAATGAATTAAAAGAGTTGCAGGATTCTGAAGAAGATTATACATTAATTGATACAAGAGGATCTGAGGATTATAGCGAGTGGCATATTAAAGGAGCTGTTAATTATCCTTATTTACCTTCTGATCCATCTTCAAGAGTTAGTTATGATAATTTAAATGAAGAATTTGGAGTTGAGAAATCGGATAAAGTTATTACAATCTGTGCGAAGGGTAAATCATCTAAGAAATTCGGTAAACTCTTGGATGAGAAAGAAGGATTCGAAGATGTGGCCGTAGTTGAGGGTGGAATGCAGAATTGGAGCGGAGTATACGATAGAGTGGAGATTCCAACAGAAGAAGATGATCTTGAAATTGTTCAACTTCAGAGAAGAGCTAAAGGTTGTCTAGGATACTTAATAGGATCCAAATCCACAGATGAAGCAGCTTTAGTTGATGTGTCAAGATATACGGACGTTTTCTTAGATGAGGCAGAGAAGAGAGGATATGAAATCAAACACATAATGGATACTCACATCCAGGCAGACCACTTAATGGGTGGAAAAGACCTGGCAAAACAATTAGATGTTCCTTACTACTTAGGATTCAAAGCAGAAGAAAGAAACCCACAATTCGAATACAACCCTATTAACGACGGAGAAACAATAGAATTTGGAGGAGTAGAGATAAAGGCTGTTCACACTCCAGGACATACAAGCGAGATGACAAGCTACCAAATAAATGATGAAGCAATAATAACAGGAGACGCATTATTCGTTGAATCAATAGGAAGAACAGAACTAGAATTCGGAGGAGAAGAAGCAATAAAAGGAGCTGAAATGCAGTACGAAAGCATAAAAACAATAACAAACAACCCAGAAAACATGAAAGTCCTACCAAGCCACTTCACAGTAACAAGCGAAGGAGAATACATAGACGTAACACCAGGAAAACCAATATACTCAACAATAAAATACCTAAAACAAAACAGCAAACCCCTGAACATGGAAAAACAAGAATTCGTAAACTACATATCAGACAACCTACCAACAAAACCACCTAACTACGAAGAAATAATAGCAGCAAACACCGGAGCAAAGGAAATAACTGATGAAAAAGAAGCAATAAAACTAGAACTAGGACCGAACAGATGCGCAGCATCAGAGGAAAGCATGGTAGAACAAAAAGTAGAACCAAAATAAACAAAAAATCCCCTATCTCTCTATCCCTATTTTACATCATCTTAACTCAAATCCGTAATTACCTTAAATCAGAAAAATAACTTAGTTGATGAATCTCCTTGAATACATACTTTTGAGGAGAAAACTCTTTTTTAAGTTGGAGAGGGAATTATGACTAAAATTGGTATAATAATTTGTGATAGGTACAGTAATTGTGCTGGTGGTAAGTGTTTCCGATCTTTAAGGGAGAAAGTAGGAGCTTTTAAGAGATATGAAGGTGAGGAAGTAGAAGTAGTTGGTTACACAACCTGTGGAGGATGTCCAGGTGGAAATATTGAAACCGCTCCCGAAGAAATGAAGGAAAATGGTGCAGAAGTAATACATCTAGCAACAGGATTACTGGTAGGATACCCACCATGCCCGTACATCGACCATTTCAAGAACTTTATAGAAGATAAATTCGGATTAGAAGTGGTTCTAGGAACTCATCCGATTCCACAGAGCTATATTGAAACCCATGGAGATTTAGGGACTTGGGATTCCTCTGAATGGGAGAAGAAACTGGAAAATGTGATGAGTCCTGAAGAAATAAGAAAAGATTACAACTAAAACCAAAATTCCTTACTTTTTACTTTATGTTTTTATTAGTTTTATTGATTTCTTGGGTGATTTTATGAGATTAGAGATGGATTGTATACCTTGTGTTCAGCAGCAAGCTTTGAATGCTATAAGATTCAATATCGATGATAGAGAAACTGAAAAAATGGTTCTAAAAGAAGTTATGGATGAATTAATTAACATGGATTGGGATAAAACCCCTCCCGAACTTTCTCACGAAGCTCACAGCATCGTTAGAGAAGAAATACAGATAAATGATCCATATAAAGAAGTTAAAAAGAAATACAATGATCATGGACTAGAAATACTCCCCGAAATGGCTAACGTCTTAGAACAAAGCGATGACCGCCTCGAAACCGCCACCCGAATATCCATCGCCGGAAACATAATAGACTTCGGAGCAGTAGACGAAGAAGATCTAGAAGTTAGAAAAACAATCGCAGAAGTACTAGATAAAAAAATAGCAATAGACAACTTTAAAGAATTCACAGAAAGAATCGAAAACCCTAACACAGAAGACCTACTCATCTTCGTTGATAACACCGGAGAAGTAGTTTTCGACAAACTATTAATCGAAGAAATCCTGAAAAGAAGAAAACAGAAAAATTTAAACGAATTCTCCCGAATCACAGTCGTCGTGAAAGGCGGACCAATCCTAAATGATGCCACAAAAGAAGACACAGAATACGTAGGATTCAGCGAACTCCCCAACATAGAATACAAAGAAATTTCAAACGGCGACTCCAATACAGGACCACCCAGAGCATCTAAAAAAGTTGAAAAATGGATAAATAACCATGACCTGGTAATATCCAAAGGACAAGGAAACTACGAAGGACTAAGCCAATTCAAAGACGTCTTCTTCCTACTAATGGCAAAATGCCACGTAGTAGCAGACAAATTAAACGTCAAAGAAGGAGACCTAATACTAAAACTAACAAAATAAAACACTAATTACATTCTTCTAATTATTTTATAACTTATAAATATTTTAATGTTCCTTTATACAAATCAGTCGACCATCTTTATATTTTTAACATATTAAATATTCTAGAATAGAAGATTACAATTCTGTGTTTTTTGTTAATAGTTTTTTAGTTTAATATTAAAGAATATGATTAATTAGAGACTTAGTTTTATAGTTTTATTGTTAGTATTTTTTTGGGAATTTTTTGTCGCCGGAGTGGGTTCAGAATATTGGGTAGGATGTGAACTGGAAAGCTGGAGGGAGCTTTCTATATATTCTCCGGCGACTATAGATTTTATTTGTTATTAGTTTTTTATCAAGTATTTTGGGTTTCTTTTTTGTTTTCTTTTTGCTATTGTTTTTTTGATGGGGTGCCTTAAATAATTTATTACTTATTATCGTGAAAAAAGTAAAAACTTGTTTGATTAAAAAACAAAAAACAAAGAAACACAACCCCCTAAAAACCACAAACCAAACACAAAAACCCAAAATCTACAAACCAACAAAAAAGAAACCACTAAAACAGAAAAACAACATTCTAACCATAAAAAATAGAAAATTGTAGGATTGAGTTGGTTAATCTGAATTGAAGGCATTACCCCTAATAATCATTCTTATGGTTAGGGAAGATGTTAATAGCCAAACTACTGACAGGAGGCTAGTTATCATTATTAATGTGTACTTAAAGAAATTCGATCCAATTAAATGATGTAAAGATCCTGCTGAAATAGCGAAAGCTCCCAATGGAAAAGTATAAGCCCACCAAGTAAAGAAAAACGGATGAGACCTATTCTTTACATAATGAAGAATAATGACTAAAGTGATTACGAACCACCATAGAGAAAAACCCCATAAAGAGATAGTAACAACCTCTACAAGAGGAGCCATTGAAACAAAATCAATACCAAGGATTGAACCAATTTTAAAAGCATGGATCATCCGAACCAAGGCTATTACCAAAACTGAGGTAGGTGCTAAACCAATTACAAATGTAGGGGCTAATTTTTCTCCAGGCAAATCACTGTAAGCGTAACGATGAAGAACAATCGCACCCAGAAAAATGAACATGAAAAACCCAATACCTAAACTAAAGAAAGATATTAAGCCTATCAACTCTCCGATAGTAGTGCCAATATGATATTTCCCAATGATTAGAAATCCTAGTACAGCGATCTGTAAATGTGAAACAGGTGGGATATACCAAGCAAAGACACCGTGCTCAAGATCAATCTCATTACCTGTCAACATAGTAGGTACCAAAATAAATCCTAGAATTAGTATTCCAGTAGTTCCGGTCCAAAATATTCCATTCAAAATAATTTTAAGATCCTCAAAACATAGAAACCCATCTAAAGCTCTTGTAACTCCGATTCCGATAATTATTAGACTTATAAAGATAGTTGGGAAGAATTGGCCAC
>CAYNOZ010000063.1:0-8852 GCA_964398955.1 uncultured Thermococci archaeon
TGGAATTTGAAGATTTCTACATTATTGTTTGATGAATTGTCCGATACTTAAATTTATGTTATTTATAAGTTTTTTGAGGTTTGGGTGGATAAAATGGTTGATAAAGAGTTTTTTCATAAGGTTAAGGAAGAGATTAGGATTTTGGGGGTTGATGATGGTTCTTTTTCTAGGAGTCAATCTAAAACTTTATTGGTAGGATCGGTTTTTAGGGGGGGTTCGTGGATGGATGGTTTGATAAGTTCTGAGATTTCTGTTGATGGTTGGGATGCAACTGATAAGTTGATTGATATGATTAAAGGTTCTAAGTATGAAGATATTAGGGTTATTATGCTTCATGGGGTGACTGTAGCTGGTTTTAATATTTTTGATGTGGAAAAATTATTTGAGGAAACAGGGTTACCTGTTATTGTATTTATTGAGAGTAGGCCTGAAATGAGTAAAATAAAAAAGGCTTTGAAAAATTTAGAGGATTGGGAAAGAAGATTAGAAGTGATTAAGAAGACTGGGGAAGTAAGTGAAATGGTTTTAAATAAAAAGGTTTATTTTCAAGTTTTTGGTATTTCAAAGAAGGATGCAGAAAGGATTATTGGAATTTCATCAACTAGAGGCGATATTCCGGAACCTTTAAGAATATCTCATATAATAGCTACTGGAATTACTGAAGGTGAATCAACGAAGAGGTAGAGTTGCGCGTTTTGTTTTCTGATAAATTTAAATTTTAGTGGGGGATTAAATATTAGTAATATAGTTTCTTATGAGGTAAGAGTTCAAGGAGTGGTTCAGGGGGTTGGATTTAGACCATTTGTTTACCGAATTGCACATGAAAATAATTTAGATGGTTATGTTTTGAATCTTGGAGGTTCAGGGGTCGAAATAAGATTAGAAGGTTTAGAAGATGATTTTATTAACTTTATTGATGATTTAAAGAATAAAAATCCTCCTTTATCAAGAATTGATGATTTGAATGTTAGTAAGTTTGATCAGCAAGGATTTGAAGGATTTAGAATTAAGAAGAGCCAGGATTCGGATTCGTCTTCTTCATCATCGGTAATACCGCCTGATGTTTCTATTTGTGATGAATGTGTGGAAGAATTGTTTGATTCTTCTGATAGGAGATATAAGTATCCATTCATAGTTTGTACTAACTGTGGGCCTCGTTATTCTATTATTGAGGATTTACCTTATGATAGGAATAACACTTCAATGAAAGATTTTGAAATGTGTGATTATTGCAGATCTGAATATGAAGATCCTTCTAATAGGAGGTATCATGCTCAACCTGTTTCTTGTTCTGAGAATGGGCCTCAATATTCATTATTTAGGGACGGGAACCGATTAGATGTTGAAGATCCTATAAAAAAGGCTTCTAAGTTAATTGAAGAGGGCGATATAGGGATTATTAAGGGAGTAGGAGGAATGCATATTGTATGTGATGCTTCTTCTGGTTCTGAAAGTATTATACAGGATTTAAGAAATAGAACTTATCGTCCTGAAAAACCATTCGCTATAATGGCTAGGGATATTGAATCGGTTGAAAGGTTTTCAGATATTACTGAAAAAGAGAAAGAGGAATTAAGTTCGTATAGAAAGCCTATTATTTTGGTCAATAAAAGTTCTGTCTTTAATGAGATTTTATCTGAAAGTTTAGCACCTGGTCTTCATAATATTGGGGTAATGTTACCTTATTCAGGTGTTCATCATTTAATTTTTCATTATTTGGATACACCAGCTTTAATTATGACCTCCGCAAATATGCCTGATATGCCTATGTTTATCAGGAATGAAAGAGTTCTTGATAATCTGGACAATATTGTAGACTTTTTCTTACTTCATAATAGAGAGATCTTAAACCGTAATGATGATTCTGTTATAAGATATTTAAATAATGAGAGAGCCGTCATTAGAAGATCAAGAGGATTTGTACCACTTTCTCTAGAAACTAAATTTGATTATACTGGCTTAGCTTTGGGATCAGAGTTAAAAAATACTATTTCTCTTGTGAACAATGGAAGTATCTTCCCATCCCAATATTTAGGAAATACATCTAACTTAGAAGTTATGAATTTCTTAAAAAGCACATTAAATCATCTTAAACATTTATTAAAAATAAAAAATTATGAAATGGTCTTAACAGATTTACATCCACTATTTAATACTACTAATTATGGAAAAGAAATCTCTAACAAACAAGATATACCCCACTATAAAATCCAGCATCATGTTTCACATGCCGCATCTTTACTTGTTGAATATCCAGAGGATGAAATGATAGTAATAGATGCTGATGGAGCAGGTTACGGATGGGATGAAAAAACTTGGGGTGGGGAGATTATTTATATCTCACCAGACGAAGTGGAAAGAACACATCACATAGATTATTATCCTTTACCAGGAGGAGATTTAGCTGCTAAGTATCCGATTAGATCATTAATAGGGCTTCTCAGTAAAACAGATGAATCGATTAATATTCGGGATGTGTTACATGATGAATCTATGATAAATTCATTGAATCATGGTAAAAATGAGCTAAAAATGATTAAAGAACAAATAAGAAAAGAAATAAATATTGCTTATACATCTTCCACAGGCCGTTTTCTTGATGCTATTTCATGTCTTTTAGGTATATGCTGTGATAGAAATTATGAAGGAGAAGCAGCTATGAAATTAGAATCGTACTCAATTAATGGAAATGATCTAGGCTGGGAAGTTCCTATTGAAAATAATTTAATAAAGGTACAGGATTTAATACCTAATGTAATAGAATCAGAAAAAAGTATTAGAGATATTGGTTACACTATACATAAATCATTAGCACGTTCATTCGCAAGATCTGCGATAAAAGCTGCGGAAAATAAAGATGTTAAAACTATTGGGTTTACAGGTGGAGTTTCCTACAATAAAATCATCACTGAAGAAATAAGTAAAATTTGCGAACATGAGGATTATAAATTCCGTCAAACTAATGAAATTCCAAGAGGTGATGGCGGTGTTTCAATTGGACAAGCATATTTAGGTGGTTTAATAAATGATGGAAAATTGGATCCTGAAAGTTTGAAATGATTTTTTCAATTCGTTAATAAAGTGAACTGCAAAATTAGCCATAATAATTCGCGAAAATCTAATTAAACTCTCTATTAAAGTATTTAAACTTTAATTAGAATTATTAAAAAGTTTATATTGGATGAAGATATCGTAAGAGCCAAGGAATGAAATATTATTCCCTAATTTATAGTTTCATGTGAACTGACTTAAATCATCTCAACTAAAGTATCTTGAAAGTTAAGCTTCTTAAGCAATTAAAAATATTAAATTTTAATTAGAAAAAATAATAATTAGTCTAAAATCTTATTTAAACGGAATTTAACTTTATTTTAATCCATAAAGTTTTTTCCACACTCTAGTGTAGATTTCTTGAGGAATAGTAATTATCGACTGTAAATTTAAAAGATATTTTCGCCTTTTTCTAAACCCTCATACTTAAATACTTAATATCATAAAAATATGTTAATATTAAGAGTTATTAATAGTAGGGGATGTAAAAATGAAGGTTATGATTCTAGGACAAGGTTACGTAGCAAGTACACTTACCACAGGCGTTGAAAGAATTAAGAAAGGAGAAATAGACACCACTGGAGTTCCCTTTGGAGATAAATTGTCTTATAATATAAAAGATATTGAGTTTTTAGGTTCTTATGATGTTGATAAAGGTAAAATAGGTAAGGATCTTTATGAAGTTTCAAAAGATTACTGTGAAAATGCTCCTGAAAGTTTGAAAGGTAATAAAATTAGGAAAGGCGTAGATCTTGGTAGTTTAAAGGGAATGGATATTGAAGTTGATGGATTAGATAGCGAACATTCACTTGAAGAGTGTGTAGATAAGCTTCTAGAAGAATGGAAAGAAATGGATCCAGATGTCATAGTCAATATATGTACAACAGAAGAAGTAGAAGAGTTTAAAGATCTTAAAGAATTAGAAAAAACAATTAAAAACAATAGAAAGGAAAGAATTTCTGCTAATCAACTTTATGCTTACATAGCCTCTAAGTATGCTGATGAAAGAGGGGGCGCTGTATTTGTAAATGCAATCCCCACTCCAATAGCTAATGATCCTGCATATGAGGAATTAGCAAAAAGATCGAATTTAGTTATATTTGGGGACGATGGAGCTTCTGGAGCTACTCCTTTAACATCCGATATTCTTGAACATGAAGCTGAAAGATCCCGTAAAGTAGAATCTATAGCCCAATTCAATATTGGAGGAAATAAAGACTTTTTAGCTTTAACACAGGAAGGAAAAAATAAGTCTAAAGAGAAAACTAAATCTTCTATCGTTAAGAACATTTTAGGATACGATGCACCACATTACATAAAACCAACAGGATTTCTTGAACCTTTAGGAGATAATAAATTCGTTTCGATGCATATGGTATATCAGTCATTTAATGGGGCTAAAGATGAATTAATAGTAAATGCAAGGATGAATGATAGTCCGGCATTAGCAGGATTATTGGTAGATACGATTAGGTTAGGAATGATAGCTTTGGATGAGGAGGAATACGGGACTGTTCCTGAAGTTAATGGATTCTTTATGAAGGATCCTGGTCCAAAACAAAATAAAGCTTCAGCTCGTATTACTGCATTTGAAGTTCTAAAAGATTGGATAGGAATTTGAAAATTGTTTAATCTTTTAATTCCTTTTCAAATTTATTTTCATCAAATCCATTTTCAGTGAGGAATCCTCCTGAAAATATTATTTTTAATCCTCTTTGGATTGTGATATCTAGCTCTACAGCATCTTCTTCAGGGACAAAGGTTAAGTACCCAGATGTTGGGTTTGGAGATGTTGGTACAAATACACTTAACAGATCTTGATCTGTTTTTTTCTTTATTATTGGTAAACTTTTTCCAGTAACAAATCCTAAGGTATAAATTCCTTCTCTTGGATATTCAATTAAAACAACAGTTTCAAATTCTTCTCTTTGAATTAAAAATGTTTCACTTGCCTGTTTAAGAGCTACGTACATATCACTTATCACTGGAAGTTTTTTAATTTGCTTTTCACCAAAACCAATTACCCTTCTACCTATGGTGAAGGAAGCGAATATACCTACAAAAAATATTATTGCAATAGAAATTACAATACTTATACCTGGAATTCTTATCCCAGTTAGTTGATAAATTATGGATCCTAATGTAGTATTTAAAAATGAAAATGCGTACCATATTATGTAAGCAATAACTGCTATAGGTATTACGGTAATTAAACCAGTTATCATATATCTCTTAAAGTTGTTAAGCATGAAAGTCCTCCATTTATCAATTTTTAAACAGATTTATTAAATTGATCATTTAAGAGAAAGTGGGCATGGATCTAGACATTGTTCACAAGATATGCAATCATCACCTACGTTAATACCATTTTCATCGAGCTCTATAGCATTCACAGGACATATTGACATACAGACCTTGCATTGTACACACTCATAGGCTTTTTTTATTATTTGCATAGCCTTTTTTCTTTGTTTTTCAGATCCCATTAGATAATCTTCGCCAATAACTAAATCACTATCATTAAATCTTATCATAGGATTATCATTATTATTATTTATGATTTTATAGTCTCCAAGTATTGGTAGAGTCTTTTCTAATTTACTAAAATCTATTTTCTTGTTTAATATGTCCTTATTTTTATCTACATTATGTTTTTCAATATTAATTTCTTCAATATTTCTTTTATGATCCAAATCTTCTTTTTTGATTCCAAGATCTTCTGCCAAATTTTTTTGGCCTGGGGGAAGGTCTTTCCATCTCCATAGACCATTTTCTATCCATTCTTTTGGTAGATCTTTATTTTTGGCAAATTCTTGGAGCTTTTTCCCAAATTTTTCCCACATTTTCGGATGAATTTCTTTTACGTATTTTAATTCTCCAAGACTTGATGATGGGCATAACCAACATCCTATTCTGTCAAATCTCTCATAAAGTTCGTTGTATGGTAGATCCTCTTGGAATATTAAGAGCCAGACTTCTATTGATCTCCAATGTTTTATTGGGCTTGCTCCAAACTCTCCTGGTATCCAAGGATTTCTCCATGTTCTATCTCTATTGTATCTATTTTGAGATTCAAATTTCCTTTCACCTCCAAAAATTAGGACTTTGTCTCCTTCTCCGTCATACCTATTTTCTATGTAGTTGGAAATTGGCCCCAATTTGCTGGTTTTACAGCACCATCTATAATCCTTTCCTGGGGGTCCAAAGTCATTTAGGGATTCCCAGAATTTATTGCCAGCATTTGCTCTTTTAATTTCTTTGTTCAGTATTTTTTGAATTTTATTAATGTAATTTATAGTTTCTGGGAACTCTAATCCTGTATTATTGAATAATATATCAAATTCATTTTTATCAAAAGCTTTTAAACCTAATAATAGAACAGCTAAACTGTCCTTACCCCCTGAAAAAGTTATGCATACAGGTAAATCTTTTTTTGATTTAAGATCTTCCATAAAAGATATAGCTTCATCTTCTTTAGCTTTTAAATGCTTTTTATTGGCCTTTAAAACTTCATTCCACGTCTTTCCACCTTCAAGATCCCTATAATCTACTTTCTTATACCTTCTAGTCTTCACGGAAACCCCATAATCTTCCTTAATCATCTCAGATCCAGACATTTTAGCCAGTCCAGTCGCAAGAACATCATCTTCACTTCTCGGATCAGATTCACTAACCACAATACATTCATCACCCTCCTCAATCCCTGGATCAGAAGAAATAATACCAGGAGCTAAAGCATTTGCACCATCTTCAATAAATTCAACAGCATCATCATCCATCTCAACCAAATTTTTCTCACATCCTAAAAGATAAATTCTAATAGCACCCTCTAAATTCAAAAGAATTCTCCAACTATTTACTTCAGGCTCATACCTAACCTGACCCAATATCATACCATCCATTAAAATCTCATAAGCATCATCTAAAGCAGGAACCGGATTAATTAGAACAATCTTATCATCAGGAATAAATCTCCCACCTTCAACATCAAAATCCCTCTCTATCAATTCTTTAATTAACTTTCTCTTACCAAAAGCAGGTGAAATATCTCCAGGAGGCGTTAAATCTACTTTTTCACCCTCACCACTACATTTCCCACATTCTTTATCTATCAAAGGCAAATTACATTCACTGCACCAAAATATTTCAGATTTACCATAAATTATTGGACCATTACTCATTCAAAATCCCCGTACCATATTAATCTACATAATTAGTCAAAGTTAATATAAGATTTTCTATAAACAAAATTTCGGATCTTAATGATAAAATATAATTTGAACTACATGTCTAATAAACCCAAACTTTTATATAAGAATTTGATAATCTAACCATGGTGAATTACATGGATGACAGATTGACCAAACGTCAATACGAAATTCTTGAGAAGCTTTACGGGAAGGGTAGCGAAATAAAGGTCCACACACTGGAAAAAGATCAAAAAGAAATTTCCGAGGAATTTGGAATTACTAGACAAGCATTAAGCAATCACTTGAGAAAGTTAAAGGAGAGTGGTTACATAAGAACTGGAAGAGGATTTATAGATGTTACGAATAAGGGCCTAGACGCTCTAGGTAAAAAAGGTGGAGAAGCAATGATTTTCGTTAAAGCCAAACCTCCAAAACGAAATGAGGTTTACGATGCGGTAAGAAATCTACCAGGAACTGCGTCTCGGGTAACTGGAGATCTGGACTTAATCATGGAAGTAGAAAGGGATGTACTTGAAGACGTATTATCTAAGCTATCTAAGATTGAGGGATTAGAAGAAACTTCGACACATATTATTCTCAAAGAGATTTGAATAATATTTTGAAGCTTGATTTTTTTTTATCAAAAAGTTTTCACGAACCTGAACTATTCTTAATTTCAAAACAAAAATTCCGTAAAAACCCGATAGAACCTATAATTTTTTCAAATTGATCTAAAACAAAATCATCCATAAAAATAGCTTAAAACTAGATTAAGACAATTTCTATTAGAATTAAGAGAAAAACTTTATATGCCAAATATCTGAGGCCCATAAATACCTAGTAAAACCTCGATTATTGCTACTGCGATTCCTGCACCAATGACTACTTTTGGATGGATCTTAGGCCCTTCATCTTCTGTATCAAAATACCTCATCAACCCTGCACCGGTTGGAGGCATTGCTCCTCCTTCATCAGTCGACATTATCTCACCTAGTTTAATTAGGAATTCAATATTTAAAGGTTTCTCCCTAAAATCAGTTATCAAATAATTCTAATTTAAAGGGATAATTGAAAAACAATTTAAAAATTAACAAATAATTTTTTATCAATAAGTATTAAGAGATTATTGATCTGAGTCTTCTTTTATATCTTTCAGATCATTTTTTATTTCATTTAAGTCTTTTCTAAGTTTTTTAACTTCCTTCAATAACTCTTTCTCTCTTTTTTCAGCTCTTGGGTCAGAACCGCCAGGACTTTGCCCACCCATACCCATCATTTGGGCTAGAGGATTACCTCCTCCAAGTCCTCCTGCTGATCTTCTACTTTCATCTCTTTTATTCTGCATTTGTTCCTTCATTTTTTCTCTTAGTTCTTCTGCTTTTTTTCTACGATCTTTTGCTTTATCTTCATTTTCATTTCTATTTCCGTTTTTTCCAGTATCTTCATCGTTTTCGGTCATAATATCACGTTCATTATTCTTACTTTCCCCCTTAAAAAACCCATGTTATTTTTTCTGTATTATAATTAAGTGACTTCCTCCCCTACCTTACTCACATTCGTTCGTGAGGAAGGGGCTTCCAGAGCAACTTCACCACAACATTACCATCGTCA
>CAYNOZ010000064.1:0-4730 GCA_964398955.1 uncultured Thermococci archaeon
TTTATCTTAGTGGTTGGGTAAGACCTCTCCCTTTAGGGGGAGGATACACCCAACTTAACCTTTAAATAGCTACAAAACTAATCTTAGGTAGCAGGTTCATGGCAAGTCTGTGATAAGACCTCTCTTCAAGTCTTTACAGCCAAGTGTGAGGGCGTTAGGAGTTTAGAAGATTGAATCCCTCGTTAGCTGTAAACAGTTAAACTGACAGTGCCCTGAACTCCGTAGCTACGACCCAACCTCTCTCCTTCTTCGGTGAAAGTTGGCGAGCGGAGGAGAACCCACGAAAATGACTATGAAGAGTCGGTGGCTCTTCACTTTACGTCACTTCCACGGTAACACCTCAACCTTGGATTAGAAGGGTGCGAATGGTGGAAGCTCCGTCCTTCAGATCGGAGAGGATGTCACTGTAGGTCATATGCCTAGTTCGAATTTTTGGAAGACTCCGCTTCCTGGGGATATTAGTCTTTTTTTAATCTTGTTTCTATTATCAAGACTGAATTTTCCTTGATTTATTTTTTTTTTTTTTTTTTTTTTGAGAGAAAATTTTAGTTTGTTCTTTTTTATAGGGTGGGGTAAGATTTTTAAATTCTAATTCCACAATTGTGGTTGGGTTCATTTGGATAATAAATCTAAGATAATGAAGTCAATTTGGAAAAATAAAGCTTTAAAAATCGATTCTAAGGATCCTTATATTTTGACTTCAGGTTCTTTAAGTCCTATTTATATAGATTGTAGATTGCTTATTTCTGATGTCGAATTTAGGAAGATTTTTACCGATTTAGCTGCAGAGAAGTTAAAGAATGTGGAATTTGATTATTTGGCCGGTGGTGCTACTGGTGGTATTCCTTATGCTTCCTTCATTGCTGAGAAATTGGGTAGGCCGATGATATATATCAGAAAAGATCCTAAGGGTCATGGGAGGGCAGCACAAATTGAAGGAGTTGAAGATTTAGACGATAAAACTGTTGTTCTTGTTGAAGATTTAATAACTGAAGGAATTAGCAAATTAAGGTTTATGGGTGGAATCAAAAGAGCTGGTGGGGAAATGAATTACTGCTTAGTGTTATTTGATCGGGAGCAGAACGGTGAAAGGAATCTTCGGGAACATGGTGTTGAGTTGATTAGTTTAGTTACTCTTGATGAGGTTCTGGATTATGGATTAGAAAATGGTTTCATTGAGAAATCTATGTATGATGAGATTAGAGATTATTTAAGTGATCCTGGGAGTTGGGAGAGGAGTTTTAAGTCTGAATAGTTTTGGAGAGTATTAAGATGGATATTAATATTTCAACTGAGTTTGCAGGAATTAGGTTAGAGAATCCTCTTTTATTATCTTCTGGTGTTGCTGATCTTTCGGCTTCATTAATGAGGAGAGTTGTTGATGAAGGTGCTGCTGCTGTAATTACTAAAGGTATTAGTGTTGAGCCTCGTGAAGGACACCCTAATCCTACTGTTATATCTAATGATCATTATGTGATGAATGCTGTTGGTCTTAGTAATCCTGGTATTGATAATTTTGAGGAGGAGATTAGAAGATTGAAGGATGAGGGTATTACTGTTATTGCTAATGTTTTTGGTGGTGATTCTGAAGAGTTTTGTTTTGTTGCGAGTAGGATGGAGAAGTTTGGAGTTGATGCTATTGAAATGAATGTTTCTTGTCCTAATGTGGAGGAAGAGGGTATTGGTTCTGTGATTGGTAAGGATCCTAGTTTATGTGCTTCTTTTACTGAGTCTGTTGTTAATGAAGTGGATGTTCCGGTGATTGTTAAATTAACTCCTAATGTTGATGATATTGGGAGGATTGCAGAAGTGGTTGAGGAGTCTGGTGCGTCTGCTATATCTGCTATAAATACTGTTGGTCCGGGTATGGTTATTGATGTTAAGTCAGGTGAGCCTGTCCTTTCGAATAAGTTTGGAGGTGTTTCTGGTCCAGCGATAAAACCTATTGCAGTTGCTTCTGTTTATAAGATAAGGAAAGTTGTTGACATCCCAATTATTGGTATTGGCGGTGTAAATACTGGTGAGGATGCTGTAGAGATGATGATGGCTGGAGCTTCAGCCGTTGGCATAGGATCTGGAGTCTATTACCGAAACATTAACATATTTGATAAAGTTAAGAAAGAAATTCTAGAATTCATGGAAGAAGAAAACATAGAATCATTAAATGAAATAATAGGTGCTGCCCATGAATGATATACCAAGGACAGTAAAAATAAATGAAATAAAAAAAGAGAGTTCTGAAGTAAAAACATTTTACTTAAACAATAAATTAGAAGCAAAACCTGGCCAATTCGTTATGATATGGATCCCTGGACTAGATGAAAAACCATTCGCCTTATCCCACTTAGAAAACAGAATAGGAATTACAGTTAAAAAGAGAGGAAAGTTCACCAAACAATTATTCAAGAAAAAAGAAGGAGAATTACTAGGAATAAGAGGTCCATACGGAAATGGGTTTGAATATAACGATAATGCATGCGTAGTTGCAGGTGGAATAGGGATAGCACCTTTAGCACCATTAATTGAGAAATTAAATAATTCAAAAGTTGTTTTGGGAGCTGAATCAGAATCAGAACTAGCTTTTAGGGAGCGGTTTGATGATCCTATTATTTGCACTGATGACGGTAGTGTAGGTTTTGAGGGGATGGCCACTGATTTTCTAATTGATTATTTGGATGAAGAAGATTTTGATGTTATCTATGTTAGTGGTCCGGAGATTATGATAAAATTAGTTTTTGAGATGTGTGAAGAACATGATATTTATTGTTATGCTTCCTTAGAACGTTACATGAAATGTGGATTTGGTGTCTGCGGACAATGTGACATAAATGGTTACATGGTCTGTAAGGATGGTCCTGTATTCGGATCTAAGGACTTAAGAAAAATGAATGAACTTGGAAAATACGCTAGAACAAAAACAGGGAAAAAATTACCTATAAAAGAATATTTCAAACACTAAAAAAAGGTGAAAAAATGTCTTTAATAAAATATAACAAATCAATAATACCGGCATGCGATGTTTCCAACCTAAACAAATTATCAGAACTAATAAAACAAACCTGTGAAGTTAAAGGAATAGGTGCCTACAAAATAGGATTCGAACTAATCATCAAATACGGAGCAAAAGAAGTACTAGAAGTAATTAGAAATCACACTGATTTGCCTGTAATCTACGATCATCAAAAAGCAGCTACAGACATACCAGATACCGGAGAAAAGTTCGTTAAATCATGTAAAGATATGGATGCAGTAATAATGTTTCCACAAGCAGGACCAAAAACAGAAAAAGAATGGATCAAAGCCGCTCAAAAACATAACTTAAAAGTAATAATCGGTGGGGAAATGACACACCCAGAATATCTAGAATCAGACGGAGGATTCATAAAAGCTGATGCCCCAAGGAGAATATATCAAATCGCTGCAGACCTTGGAGTAAACAATTTCGTCGTCCCAGGAAACAAACCAGAAAAAATTAAGTATTACCAAAGAATTCTAGAAGAAAAAGGAGTTAAGCCAAAATTTTACTCACCAGGATTAATAAATCAAGGTGGAACCATATCAGAAGGAGCTAAAGCCTCAGGAAGTAATTGGCACGCAATAATCGGACGAGGAATCTACCAAAAAGAAAACATGAAAAAAGCAGCCAAAGAATTAGTAAATACAATCCAATAATCCTAAAAATCAAATTTCTACTAACTTTAGTTTTTCTAGTTTTATTGATTTTCCAGTATCCAAATTAATTTTAACAAAACCTAGAATCATTAGAAGGGAAACTAACATATCTCATAATATAATATCTGAGAATTAAACTTTTCCGTAAATTTATTAAGAAATACCTAACAATTCGTACACCTATGATATAAGTTTAATTTAATGTTTGTATTTTTTTATTGTTTGATTCGTAAGGGAGTGAGGACTATAGTTAGATTTTTACCTTTATGAGAGTTAAGGTTTAATTTTTAGAATTTTAACTTATAAATAATATTTGAATCCGTTACTGAAGTTGTATTTATTCAGATAATAGGCGAATTATTTAAAGATCAAAATCTATTATTGTAATGGTTATACATGGGGTTTGTTAATGACATGAAGAATATTGGAATTCTTACCGTTTTTTTATTCCTTTTACTAGTAGTAATAGTCTTGATGTAATTTAACATCCCCCCCGTTGGCTTAAGTTGCAGTGATTCGATCATAGGGTGTGACTCCAAAAAATTGAATCCTCCTAAGGGGTTCCTATTCACAGGGAAGACTTTCTTGTTAAAAGATTCATTCCATATATCTCAGCATTGTAACTATTTTTCTCTCTAAAACACCCATGTTGTCTCTTACTTTCCCTAAATTCATAGATTTTTTTCTTCCAAAATGAAGATCTAAAACTTATAATTATTCTTATTCATTACTCACCATCATATCAAACCATTTTCGGTGTGGAAAAGGATTTGTCGACTGTAAGTTGTATTTATGGGTATGTTTTAGGGTTTGGTTTTTGCTCTTGTTCTGTGGAAAGTTTTTTATGTTGGCAGGTGCTTACAAAAAAATATTCTTAAACGGATGGTTGAAAAAATGGATTTTGAATTAAAAAAAGAAAACGAACCCCAAAGAGCAGTATTATTCACTATTGGAATGATTTTTTTTTCAGTCGGAGCCCTATATAGTACGCTAGAATCATTCGGACCCTTACCTGGAATATTATTCATGATTGCAGGCATCATAACTATCGGAGGAGG
>CAYNOZ010000064.1:4830-8544 GCA_964398955.1 uncultured Thermococci archaeon
AAAAGGTAAAGGTAGAGTTTAAAATTATAGTTTTTTATTGATTTCTTTGAGTTCGGTTAATATTTCTTTTAATATTTCTTTGTCTTTTTCTTTGTTTTCTCTGTCTTCTTCAGTTTTTTCTTCTTTCATTAAATTGGTTATTTTTTCCTGAATTTCTTTAGGGTTTTTAATGCTTTTGAATTGCATTTCAACGCCTGATCCACCTGCTGTAGATATGTTCACTTTTCCGTATCCGAATTTTTTCCCGAATATTCCTTGGCCAAAAGAGATGTTCTGAACTTTATCAAAGTCTATTTTCTTAACGCTTCTAGAGAAGATTCCTGTTTTCTTATAAATTCCTTCTGAACTTACGACGTATTCAGTATTCTTAATTCTATAGTAAGAGCTTAAAATTATAATTATTCCCAATCCTAAAAGTGGAATAGTTGGTATCCCTACTATAACCGATGGTACTAAACTCTTTATAATTGGTTTTTCACTTAAAATAATCTCTTCATCATCATCTAAAGTAAGCCAATCAAATTGAGACATACCAATAACATAATAACTTCCCTTAAAACATTTTCTTTGAACAAAGCCAAAAAACAAACCAACAAAAAACACAAACCAAAAATATGGTGAACATAACCTGAAGAACAAATCGCCCAAACTTAATCACTACTACAAAATACTATTATGTAATTGACGTCCTCCTCCCCTTGAGAGATGCGGGTTCCTGAAACAGGAACTTTTAAGGATTTACGTTCATTCCAGGGGCTTATTTGCTAGTGATTTTACTCTCTAACATCTTTAATTTCTACAATTTTTGTTTAGTAATTTTTTTGGCTATGGATTCGGTTTTGAAGGTTTTTTGGTATCGTAGTTATTGTATTGGAGGGGTTTGTGTATTCACTAGCTGATTGGTGATTTACTATTCTCTTTGTTCCTCAAAAAGATTTAAATATAAATGTTAAAGATTATTTTCAGGTTAACGATAATAGAATTGATATGATTTTTCTTTTTATGTGTGTTTGTTTTTTTGTAGGAATTGGTATGGAGTTAATGGGGTTTAGTTGGTAGATATGTGTGATGATGAGAGTAGTCTGATGGAATTCGATGCTAGGAAGATGGAGAACTTTTTGGCTGAGGTTTGGGATAAGTTTAGAGAGGATGAAGGAAGTAATTTTCGTTGTATTTGTTTGTCTAGTGATTTGTCAGTGGATGAGTTGGTGGAGTTGTTTGGTGAGAGATTTGAAATTTCTTCTCAGGGGGATTTTTTTGAATTAAGATCTGGTTATAAAAAGTATGGGACGGAAATTGATGTTTATCTTTATTTATATTACGATAAGTCTTCTGATTTTCCGTTGATATTCACGAAAAACTCTTCCGTTGGATTTCGAAGAACGGCCGGCCCTATTATAGAGTCTAATAAGGGGATTTATTATTCATGGAAGCCTCCGAAAATAATTGAATCTTTAAAAGAAGAAATACTAGATATAGAAAGATGTAAACTTAACAAATTTCGCTATAAAAAACTGAGCAGCGAAAAAAGATTTGATAAGGAAAGAAGACCAGAATTCCATAGAAAAGGAGAATATAATGGAGAAGATGCTGAAAAAACCTTAGACGAAATGAAAATAGAATATGGAATCACACCCACAACATTAGGATTCAAAATCCCTTCAAAAGCTCAATTCAAGTTTAGTACAGACGGCGAATACACACTCAAAAAAGGTGACCCCTTCTATTTCTATGAAAAAATAGTGAAAAGAGGAATAGAAAAAGCAAAAAATCTAAACAAAACAATCAAACAAACAGAACTTGACTTAAAAATAGTAGATGGAACTGAAAAGATCAAAGAACAATCCCTAAAAATTAAAATACAAAACACTCTGAATTACGGTAATGCAGATAACTTTTTGAACGAATTAAAAGAAAGCAATTTCTATCCATACAATATAACAAAGGAAAAAGACAGTCTACTACTCGACGGAAGAATCGTAGACGAAAAAAACGGAGGAATGCTCTCAATAACAACTAATGGAGAAACATTCTCAGTACTACCTAAATACGGAACCGAATTTGATACCTTAATGAGATTCTACAGATTTATAATAAATAAAATAGATTCAGAAGCCAATATGAGATTAGGATAAACTTAAAGAAAAGGAGAGTAATACAATTGGATTTAAAAAATAAAGTCGAATTACTGAACAAAGAACAAAAAGAAAAATATGAAAAACTTACAGAAGAAAAAGAAGAGAAAATTAAAGAAGAACTAAAAGAAAAATACAGAGAAAAAATTCAGAACCAAATAGAAGAAGATCTAAAAAAATTAAAAACCTCTAACATCATAATCTCAGCATTTCTAAACCAAGAAAACACAGATTATTCCTTTATCAGAACAAAACCACTTCCCCATAAAAAGAAAAAGAGTTTTGACATACTAATATCCTCAAAGAACAAAAAAATTTCCATACTCATAAAATGTGAACCATCTCTAACTTCAAACCTCTCTAAAAAAATCAATGAATTCCAAGCACAAAAAGACATAATAAAAGAAAACAAAGCAAATAAAGTTAATATAGATAATTATTTTTCAACCATATTAAATTACCAGCCAAATGAAATCGAGTATGTAATATCATCTCAAAAATTATCAGACAAAAAACTGGATAATGAAGCCAAAAAAAGAGAAACAAATTTGATATCTTGGGAACTAATATATGAAGATTTGACTTGGAGTATTCAATATAAAGTATCTAAGAACAACAAAAAAACTCAATTACAGGGCCATAAGGATCAAGAACTAATAAAGTATATTCAAAACGAATTAGGATCCGAATTCCTATACAAAGCCAATTTAGACTATATTAACTCATCAAAAAATTATTTAAAACTGAAAAATTCTATAATAGCTATAATAAACAACCTAAGAGGAAAAAATGAAAAAACTTTCAACTACAAATTATGGAAAAACCTATTCAAAATCGAATTACTGAACTACCAAGAAAAAGAAAAGAAAACACTCTACAAAAATTTTATAGAAAACAGCTTAAAATACGAATTAATAATAAAAGAAAAAGATAAAGAACAAATATTCAAAAACAAATACAGAATTAAAACTAAATCCAAAAGAAACACAGAAAAACTAGAAAAAGAAATAATAAACAAAATTGCAGAACATGAAATTACTGAAGAAAAAGAACTAAAAAGAAAAATAAAATCCGCAAGGAAAAAAATAGTTCAAAAATTACTGGACAAACAACAAAAAACCAAAATAACAGACTTCATGAATAAAAAAACCAATTATTAAATTGGCTCTTGTGAGAGTTTGAGAGAGCAGTAACTCCACATCCCCTAGGAGAGGATACACGGACTCTCTCATAAAAAAAAGACATATAAACGTTGAAGATGACGATACTAATGTCTAGTTCATGGTAAGCACCAAGTTTCCAAGCTGGATGGAAGCGTTAGAATATAAAGGAATAAATCCCTTTATACATTACATAAGCCTCTACCGTGAACGGGAGTACTTGTGGCAGGGCTCAAATCTTTTAAAACCACTATCTTTGACCAGATTCCCTGTACATCAAAGTCTATAAGATAGGGGACCACTTTCATGACTAGGGGAGCATCCCTCATCAATCTACACCACTTCCACCAATAACTCGAAACCAGATGACACGAACGGATAGATGGAAGCCCCGACCCTCAGAACGGAGAGGATGTCAC
>CAYNOZ010000065.1:0-8358 GCA_964398955.1 uncultured Thermococci archaeon
CTATGGTCTGGCAGCACCATAAACAAGCCCCTTCCTTTAAGGCGGGGTAGTTGACAAATACACCCTATGTTAATATTTAGCTACTCTGATGAGACTTCCCTCTTAGCTTATTCACAATTGCTCCTCATGACAAAGGGGATTTCTCTGTTATAAGTTAAAATAAGTTCATAAGTTAATTAGAAGGAATAGGTATTATTTTTTACTTTCTAATTCGTTTAATCTCTTTTCTACAGCTTCTAGTTCTTTTTTTAATTCTTCTGCATAGTTTTTAAGATCTTCTATTTCGTCTTCTTCTTTATACTCGTACTTTACCGGAGTTAAAGATCTTTCGTAAGTTAAATCTTTATCTATATCATATCTTGGAACTGGGATCTCTCTAGGTGGATAATTCCAAAATCTTAAGCCAAATCTTGGTCTTAGTCCAAAACCTCTTCCTCCTCTAAAACCGTATCCAAATCCAGGTCCTTTCCATCCACGACCTCTGCCACCTCTAGGAAAACCTCTTGTATACCCCGGGCTGGTATAACCGGAACAAATTCCTAATCCTCTACCAGTTCGTGGTCCATATCCATACGGACCGGTTCGATCTCCAAATGGCATACCATCACCGTCTACACATAAGTATAGAAGTATAAAAAATTTCCCCTATATGAGAAAAAATAAACACTGAAAAACAAAACACACCAAAAAAGAAAAAAATATTAAACCAAAAAATCATCCATTCTCTTCCTTTAATCTATGTCTCTCCGTAATATCATGACAAAAAGCCACAGAACCTTTCAACCTACCATTACGATCATAAAAAGGATATCTACGAGTCTCAAAATAATACTCCTCATCCTTAACCAAAACACGAACCTTATAAGTTAAAGACTCTTCAGATCCCATCACTTTATCCTTCTTATTCTCAATAATTTCGGAACTCTTAACTTCCATAAAATCTTCTTCACTCTTACCAATCAAATTCTCCTTAGGCTCCTCAAGATAATCAGAAACAGCATCATTAATTAACCTATACTTCCCCTCCAAATCCTGGAACATAATAGGAAAATCAACAGTTTCAATCATCTGCTCATATTTCTCCAAATCCTTATTACCCCGCCAATGATTCACCTCATCAACTATTGCCTGAGCAAGAACCCCGTACTGAGTCTTAGGATCAGAACCCTTCTGTAAATACCTATCAGCACCTAAATTCAAAGCATCCATAGCAACATCTTCACGACCCTTACCAGTGAAAACAATGAAAGGAACATCACAATTCCTATCCTCCCTTACAACCCTAAGAAATTCTAAACCATCCATACCAGGCATCTGATAATCAGAAACAATACAATCAAAATCATTACGATCCATAAGATTCAAGCCCTCTTCACCGGACTCAGCAGTATCAATAAAAAGCCTATCATCTTTTCTCTCTAAAAACATCCTACCCTGCTGAAGAATTCTAGATTCATCATCAACAAACAACACACGCAAACTTACCCCTCCCAATAACTCAAACATTCCAAATAAAAAAATTAGTACTTCTAATAATTATATAACTATTAAAATTCTATAAAATGCTAAAAATTTAGTAGACTAAATTTAATCTTAAATCTAACCTTATAAATTTGGTATATTAATTTTGAATGACTTCTTAAAATGTTTATATATAAAAATTTGAATTAATTTATTTTATAAATTTTACGATAAGTAATTTTGCAGCTTATTTTAAGGGATACTGAAACCGTATGGAAAATTTGTACTTTATTGGTGTAATGTTTCTTCTTTGTTTGGTTAGGGTTTTGAGAAAAGAGTTTTTTTGAATTTTTAGGTGAGATAATTTAGAATTTTATTTTCAGATTTTCAATAAAACTTATATATTTTTATGTATTATTTAAGTTATTATGATGCAGTATTTAGATTTGATTATTGAAATTGTGGCTTTCATAATTGCGATTATATTATTGCAAGGGGATATTAGAAGTAAAGGGATTGATAAGAAGTTTTATTATATTTGGGGTGCTTTATTAATAGTTGGTATGGTATTTTTCGGTGCTTTTGGGATAATGTTTGTTGCTGTTGTGTATTATATTTGGAGTAGGCATTTTAAAAATGTTTAAGTTCTTTTTTGTTTTATTTCTATGTTTTTTTTCTGTGTTTAGAATTTTTTGTTCATGTTTAGTATTGCTGCTGCTCCTAGTCCTAGCATTACTAGGGTTCCTAGTATCATGAGTAGTGGGTTGCCTTCGAATGATCCTATTATTGATAGTATTCCTAGGACTACTACTAGGCTTATTAATCCGCTTGTTATGAATTTTTTTATCATGATATCAGATTGTTTTTGTTTTGTTTATTTTAAGTTTTTGGTGTTTTTATGGGTTTTCTGTTTTTTATTGTTTTTTGTATTCTTCGTGCAGTATCTTCATAATTTTTTTCTCTGCGCTTCTTATATGTTCTGTGAATGTGGTTCTTGATATGTTTAAGTAGTCTGCTACTTCTTCTGAGTTGTGCGTTCTTGGCCATTCGAAGTATCCTAGTTCATATGCTGTAGATAGTACTTTCATCTGGGTTTCTGTTAGTTCGTGTCTTAGTACTTCTAGGTCGAAGTGGTCGTTTACTAGTTCTTCTTGGGTTTTTGGTTTAAACCATACGTTGGTTTCTACGGGTGATGCTTGTTCTACTTTTTTTTCTAGGGTTTTTGGTTTGCAGTTATCATACAGGATTACTGGGAATCTTTTGAAACCATTTTTTACTGTGAGGTGTCCCCATAGTATTGTTTTTGATTCGAATAGTGCGTTTAGTACTCCGTAAGCTTTTTTTACTGCTAGTATTTCTTGTGTTGATTGGGTTTGATTTATTTTTTCTGCGTATTTTATGGTTTCATGTTCCTTTAGTATGTTTAGAAGTTCTTTTACAGCTTTTTCGTTGTTCTGTAAGATAATTTTAAGGTATGATTCTTTTTTCCCTAGGATGAATGGTAATTCTAGGGTTATTTTTGGCCATTTTTGGGTGAATTTACATAGTGGTCCATCTAGGTGCTGTACGTTCAGTATTCCGAATGTTGGTTGTTTTTTCCGCAAAATTTTTTCCTCAATCTAAAGATGTTTGGAGATTATATATAAGTTACCCCCTAATAATGCAGGTTTTTTAGTCCATAACTTTGTAGGATGCACACTTATAAACTTAATCTCATTCTGGTTAATCAAGTCAATCCAAAACAAAAAAATATGCTTTCTTTTGGCTACGATGAGGTAAGATCGTTGATTTATACATATGGAGGTAGTTAGATGTCTGAATCTAAGAAAAAAGAAAATAAGGGTACTAAGTTGAAGGAACCCATACAGTATCCTAAACTGTGGATAGTGATGGCAATACTCATCGCTTTCAACGTTCCATGGATATTTCCTGAAGGAACGATAAGACCATTAATAGGTGGATGGGTACCAATATGGGCATTTGTGTCATTTCTTTCAACTCTAGGTATATCTATCTGGATATCAATTGTGATAAGAAAATATTGGAAACTAGAACCAGGAGGAAACTAAACTATGCCACAATTCAACTTTGGATGGATAGGAATAATCGGAATAGTATTATACCTTGCTGTACTACTAGGAATAGCAGTTTACAGAGGACGTGGAGTCGATAGTGACGACATGAGCGATTACTATCTAGGTGGATTAAAAATTGGACCATTAGTATTATTCTTCACATTGTATGCAACCCAGTTTAGTGGTAACACCGCTGTTGGATATGCTGCCGTAGCTTATAGACAAGGATGGTGGTGGATGTTATCAATACCATACTTCCTAACAATATACGTAACATATACAGTATTCGGACCAAGATTACAGGTACTAGCAAATCTAAGAGGATACATAACCCCTAGTGATTGGGCAGAAGATAGATTCGACTGGAACATGATAGGACTAGCCACATCAATCCTATTCGCATATGCATGCGCTAATTACTTACTAGAACAGTTAGTAGCCATGGGGCACATGGTAGGAGGTATAACAGCCGGATACATACCTTACCAGGTTGGAGTCGTTGCACTACTAATAATTATGTTAGTATATGAATGGTGGGGTGGATTAAAAAGCGTTGCAACAGCTGATACCGTCAACGGAATAGCATTAATGATAGGTATTCTTGCAACATTAATAATGGCTATAGTATTCTTTGGAGGTCCAATAGCTAGTGCTGAATACGCACTTCAAAATGCACCAGATATATTAGGAGCACCGTCCACATCAGCATCGATAAACTGGCTAAGCTTCCTCTTTCTAACTGGTATTGGAGCAGCAGTATACCCACAAGCAATCCAGAGAATATATGCTGCAGAAGACGAAGAAGCTTTGAAAAGCGGGATAACCGGTATGGCATGGGCACCTTACATTACATCAGGATTCGTTTTCTTAATCGGGTTAATAGGAATAGGTGTTATACCTGGTCTAGGAACAATGCAGTCTGAAGAAATTGTGCCTATGTTGATGAATAGAATTAGCTCTTTCGGTGCTATACCTAAAATATTCATGATTTTAATGGGTGCTGGAATAATAGGGGCGATAATGTCAACTGCAGATTCAGTACTGTTGACTTTTGAATCTATATTGTCTAAAGACTTGTACGGTAGCTATATTAATCCTGAGGCTTCAGAAGCTAAACAAGTTAAGTTCGGTAAGATAGTTGGTACTATAAGCTTGTTTATTCTGTTGATTGTAGCCTGGGAAGCTCCTGCAACGTTGATGCAAATATTTGTGTTTAAATTTGAAATGCTGATTCATGTTGCGCCAGTATTCCTTCTTGGACTGTTCTGGTCTAAACTTAGTAGAAATGCTACTATGGCCGGTTTAATTGTTGGAGTTATTGTTTCAATTGCTTTGAAGATAATGTATGGAAATGTTTTCGGTATACATGCCGGTATAGTGGGTTTAGGAGTTAATTTTGCAATTTGTATAGTTGGAAGTATAATCTCACCTGCCACTGCTCGTATGCAGGAGAGAATGAAGTCTTTAACAACTATACCTAACGAAGAGAAAGAAAAAGAAAAAATAAAAGCTATGAAATAAGGTGTTAATATGAGCGAAATGGGAAAAGAATTAAGAAGGTTAATGAAAGAAGAAGAAACCGTAGTATTACCCGGAGCTTATGATGCATTATCCGGTGCCCTAATCGAACAAGTAGGATTCGATGCTATAGTACACACAGGATATGGAACAGCAGCATCTCTACTAGCACAACCAGACTGGGGATTAGTATCTTTTGCGGAAATGAGAGACCAAGTAAGATCTATATCTAGAAACGTAGAACTACCTGTGTTAGCTGATGCAGATACAGGATATGGAAATCCAGTGAATGTACGTAGGACCGTAAAAGAGTATCGAGAAGCAGGTTCAGCAGGTCTATGGGTAGAAGATCAAGTCTGGCCTAAGAGATGTGGGCACATGGAAGGTAAAGACACAATAGACAGAGAAAGAGCTTTATCTAAAATAAGCGCAGCTTTAGATGCTAGAGACGATGTAGACAAAGACTTCGTAGTAGGTATGAGAACAGACACAATATACACGGAAGGTTTTAACGAAGCAATAGAAAGATCAAAAGAGGCAGTAGAACTGGGAGTAGACTTCATGTTTGTGGAAGCTTTAGAAACTAAAGAACAAATGAAAATAGTGAACGCAGAAGTAGACGCTCCAACAATGCTGAACCTAATAGAAGGAGGGAAAACACCTCTAACAAGTGTTGAAGAAGCAAAAGAACTAGGATTCGACTTGGTAGTATTCCCACTTACCAATCTTTACGCAGCCACAAAAGCAAGACTAGACGTTTTAAACACACTAAAAGAAGAAGGAACCGCTGACGAATACATGGAAAAACTCGTAAAGTTCGATAAATTTAAAGAAGTAATAGATGTACCAAAACTCCAAGAAATAGAACGTCAATACCTACCAGACGAAGAAGTAGACGAAAAATATAAAAACTGATAAAAAACCAATAATCTTTTTCCTTTTATTAATTTATATACAAAGTGTATAAAATGCCTCCCATGACAATATCTGAAAAAATATTGGCAAAAAATACAAACAAAAATTATTTGCAACCAGGAGACTACATAAGAGCAAATGTAGACTTAGTCTACGGCCACGACCTAACCTTTCCCCTATCAATAAAACCATTCAAGAAAATTGGAACAAAAAAAGTATTCAACCCTAACAAAATCAAAATAATCATAGACCATTACTTTCCATCCGCAGACATAACCTCCGCCCAAAACAACAAAGAACTGCGAAAATTTGCAAAAACCCATCAAATTGAAATTCTGGAAGGGGAGGGAATAGAACACGTAATAATGCCAGAAAAAGGCCTCGTAACACCAGGAGATCTAATAATAGGAGCCGACTCACACACAACAACAAACGGAGCACTAAACACATTCGCTACAGGAGTAGGATCAACAGACCTCGCTGCAGTAATGGCCACAGGAAAAGAATGGATAAAAGTACCCAAAACAATCAAAATCACATTAACAGGAAAACCAGGAAAATGGATCACCGGCAAAGACATAATACTACACCTAATAAAAAAAATAGGAGTATCAGGAGCAAACTACAAAGCCTTAGAATTCACAGGCCCAGCTATAAAACATCTAACCATGGCAGATAGATTCACCATAAGCAACATGGCAATAGAAGCTGGAGCCAAAACTGGCATATTCCCCTTTGACGAAAAAACAAAAAAATACCTAAAAAACAAAACCAACAAAACATTCACCCCATTCAAAAGCGATGATAAAGCAAACTACGTCAAAGAGATCAAAATAAATCTTTCTGAAATATCACCAAAAGTATCCCTCCCCCACCTTCCAGAAAACACCAAAAAAATCGGAAATTTAACCGGTAAAAACGTAGATCAAGTCGTAATAGGATCATGTACAAACGGCAGATATGAAGACCTACAAATAACACGTACAATACTAAAAGGAAAAAAAATAGACCCAGAAACAAGAGTCCTAATCTACCCAGGATCAAAACAAATCTACGACAAAGCATTAAAAAACGGAATAATAGAAGACTTAAACAAAACAGGAGCAACAATCGGACCAGCCACCTGCGGACCATGCTTCGGAGGACACCTAGGAATATTAGCACCAGAAGAAACAGCACTAAGCACAACAAACAGAAACTTCAAAGGAAGAATGGGATCAAAGAAAGCCGAAATAATGCTATCATCACCAGCAGTAGCAGCAGCAACAGCTATAAACGGAAAATTAACGAACCCACAAAACTTGAAGGTGGGAAAATGAAAATAAAAGGAAACACGATAAAGGTTGGAGATGACATCGACACCGATTTGATTATACCAGGGAGATATCTCCAAAACACCAACATTCAGGAATTAAAAAAACATATCTTTGAAGACTTAAGAACCGATCTGAACCAAAAAATCGATCAAAACACCATATTAATCGCAGGAAAACATTTTGGAGCAGGATCATCAAGAGAACACGCTCCCCAAGTAATAAAGGAATCAGGCATATCAGCAATAATAGCAAAATCCTATGCCAGAATATTCTACAGAAACGCAATAAACATAGGCCTACCAATATTCAAATCACCAATAGCTTCAAAAAAAATTCAAGAAGGAGCAAAAATATCAATAAACACCACCAAACAACAAATTAAAAACCTAAACAATGGAAAAACATACCAATACAAAAAAACTCCAGAATTTCTAGATAAAATAATAGAAAAAGGCGGGATAATCCAATACACCAAAAACAAATTAGAAAACAGCGAAAAATAATAAATATTTAAAAATATTTCCCCTATTTTTCATTAATCATTTAACTAAATAAAAATAATACTACCAATATATAACTACTATTCAAAAGATTTACATTTTTTAATAAGATTTTATAAACTATTTATAATATTTGTTTATAAATTTCTACCTTGAACTTAAAAATTAATATAGTTTTAATCATGAAATACTGCGAACCATTTAAATGTTAGAGTTTGTATTAGTAATAGGTGAAATAATGGCAGACGACAATACTGTATACATTGGAAACAAACAGGTTATGAATTATGTAACTGCTGTGATGACGCAGTTCAATGAAGGAGATCTGAATGAAGTAGAACTTATGGCAAGAGGAAGAGCAATAAGTAGAGCTGTAGATGTTGCAGAAATAACAAGAAACAGATTCCTACCAGATGTTGAAGTGGAAAGTATAGAAACCGGCACAGAGGAAATGGATGTTGAAGAAGGCGGTACTAAAAACGTTTCTTCTATTGCAATAAAATTAGTTCGTTAAAAACTCTTTTAATTGTTAAAGGGCCTAAATACCCTTTAAATTTTTTATATATTATTTTT
>CAYNOZ010000066.1:0-8210 GCA_964398955.1 uncultured Thermococci archaeon
CTTCTCCTCATTCTTCCAAAAATCATTATTCACCTCAAGGAGACCTCGTCCTTTAAGGCGGGGTAGGTGACTCATGTTAAAAACCTTCAGAATCGAGGTATAGAAAAAAAGGTTTATTTTGAATAAGGATATATTTTCTCTCTAAATTTTGTTTAAAAAACTTAAATTTTTAGGTTATCCAATCTTGTTTAACATTTTTTTCAGTTTTTATTTTTCTTCAAGTTTTTAATATTTTTTGTGAAAATTTTTTTAATTTTAGGGTGTTGTCCGAAAAGTATAAGTTTAGTGACACGATTAATATATGGGAATAACAAGTGATATTATGGTTGAAGAAAGGGAGAAGGTTTTGGAAAAAGCCTACGATAAAGGATTTGAATATGAAAAAGAATATGGTTTCTGTTCTCAGGCCGTTCTTGCAGCAATACAAGATGTATTTGGAGGAGTAGATAACAAGGTTATTGAATCTTCTCATGCTCTTGCAGGTGGTGGTGCTTTAGTTGGGGATGGAACATGTGGAGCTTGCGCTGGATCTATGATGGCAATTAGCGCCTTTTTCGGTAGAAACAGAGATCAATTTGATGAAGGAGAAATAGGGGATTGGATGAAGTCTTCAGAGGTATCAAAGAAGGTTAGAGAAAGGTTCATCGATGAATTTGGTAGTGTAATTTGTAATGACATCCAGGAAGATATTTTTGGTCGATCTTATGATCTGTGGGATTCTGAGGATTTTAAGGCGTTTGAGGATGATGGAGCACATGAAGATAAATGTCCAAGTGTAACTGGTAGGGCGGCAAAATGGACAGCGGAAATACTTTTAGAGGAAGGGATAGAACCAAAATAGTTTAGGATGATATTTCTTGATTATTTTTTGTTTTTTTGTTTTTCTGTAATTTTATATTTGTTTTTGGTAGTTTGTTGTTGATTTTTTTGTTTGAATTTGTTTTATATTGGGTTGTTTTGTTGGGTGTTTTTTGGTTTTTTATTGGGTTTTATTCTGATTATTTTTTTTAACGTTTTGTTTAAATGTTTTATTGGGGTTAATATGATTAATTTTTTAAGGTTTAATCCATTATTTAGATTAGATGGTATGATGAGTGAAAAATTTGATTCTATATTTGAGGAAGGAACGATTGGAAGTTTGAATATCCCTAATAGAATAGTGATGCCTCCTATGGGTACTCTTACTGCTAACATTGATGGAACACCGTCTGATCAAATGATTAACTACTACGCTGAAAGAGCGAAAGGAGGGGCAGGACTAATAATTGTGGAAATTGCTGGTGTAGATTTTCCTGAATCCCAAACCACTTCTAAAGGACTCAGACTAGATAAAGATAAATTTATACCAGATCTAGGTGAATTAACAGAAAGAATCCATGATCATGGATCTAAAACTTTTCTACAACTTCAACACCCAGGAAGACAAACCACACCAAACGTTATTGAAGGAAAACAACCTGTGAGCGCTTCAGAAGTAACAGAAACCTTTTCCGGGGTAACACCTAGAAAGTTAGAAACAGAAGAAGTTGAAGAATTAGTAGATAAATACGTTCAAGCTGCAGTAAGAGCTGAGCGTGCTGGATTTGATGGAGTACAATTGCATGGAGGTCATGGATACTTAATCACACAATTTATTTCATCTAGAACTAATAAAAGAAGTGACAAGTACGGTGGAGACATAAAAGACAGATGTAAGTTCCCAAAAGAGATAATTAATGGTATAAGGGAGGAGTTAGGTGAAGATTTTCCTGTTGAGATAAGGATAAGTGTTGATGAATTTGTAGAGGGTGGTCATGGTGTAGAAGAATCTAAAGTAGTAGCTCAAGAACTGGAAAAAGCTGGTGTAGACTCAATAAATGCCTCAGCAGCTACTTATGAATCATTCCCTCAAAATGTAGAGCCAATGCGCTTTGAAGAATCTTGGAGAACTTACTTAGCTGAAGAACTTAAAAAAGTAGTGGATATTCCTGTAGCGGCTGTAGGAGTTATTAGAAAACCTGAAACTGCTAACCAAATTATCCAAGATGGAAGGGCAGATTTCGTAGCTATAGGTAGAGGGCTAATATCTGATCCATACTGGCCGAAAAAAGCAGCGAAAGGAGAAGTAGAAAAAATAAATAAATGTATAAGCTGTAATACAGGATGTGTAGGTAGAGTACTTGATGAAAGAAGTGTTGGATGTGCGATAAACCCAACAGTTGGAAAAGAAGAAATATACAATAACTTAGGAGAAGCACAGAATATAAAAGATGTTTTAGTAATTGGCGGAGGGCCCGGTGGAATGGAAGCTGCAAAATATGCGGCCGAAAGAGGCCACAACGTTACATTATACGAAAAAGATGAAGAACTAGGCGGACAGATGAAGATCGGAAGTAAACCTCCTGGAAAAGAAAAAATAAAATGGTTCATGGACCAAATAGAAAACGAAATTAAAGAACTAGGAGTGAAAATAAAAACAGGAACTGAAGCAACAATGGATACTGTAAGAAAAGAAAACCCAGATGAAATAATTGTTGCAACAGGAGCAGAACCGATAGAACCGGACATAAAAAATGATGAAAATGTTTTACAGGCCTGGGATGTACTAAAACAAGAAATGGATATAGAAAACGAAGAAATATTGATGATAGGTGGAGGCCAAGTCGGTTGTGAACTAACAGAATACTTAGTAGAAAAGAACAATGAAGTAACCATACTGGAAATGCTTGACGACATAGCAAGTGATATGGAGATGATCACAAAAGTAGACCTAATTCAAAGATTTACTGAAGAGGAAAATATAGAATGGCGAACTAACGAAAAAGTAAAAGAAATTAATAGTACCAAAGTTAAAGTAGAAAATGAAGGAGAAGAAAAAAGTTACACAGCAGACAAAGTAATACTTGCTATGGGAAGCAAATCACAAAAAAGTTTAGTAAACAAATTGGACAAAGAAAAATATAACATATTCCTAGTAGGAGATGCAGAAGAACCAAATAAAATATATGAAGCAACTCAAACCGGAGCAAAAGCAGGGATCTCAATCGGAGTCCAAGACCCCATCTACAGCCCAATAAACTACTAAAAATAGAAAAAATAATTTAAAGACAAAAGAATCTATAATATTTTTTCTTTCTTCTAATCTAAATAATTTATTACTATGATATTTTAATATTCTCTTTAGTTGATTGTTTAGATTTTTTCTAATATTTCTTTTATGTTAGGTACTTTGTGTATGTCGTGGACTTTGATGAATTCTATTTCTCTTTTTTTGTTTATTAGGATGTTTGCTCTTTCTGAGAATCCGTTTTCTTCTCTGAAGATTCCGTATTTTTTTGCTATTTTTCCGTGTGGCCAGAAGTCTGCTAGTATTTGGGTTTTTTCAAGTTCCATGTCTTTGGACCAGGCCTTTTTGGTTGGTACTGGGTCAACGCTTATTCCTAGTGGTACTGTGTTTTTTTCTTCGAAGTTTTCGTAGTTTTCCTCTAGTGATTCCATTTGATTTCTACATACTTCTGTCCAGGCTAGTGGATGGAAGGATAGTAATACTTTTTTTCCTTCAAAGTCTGATAGTGATACTTCTTTCTCATATTGATTTTTTAGAGTGAAATCTTCTGCTTTTTCTCCAGGTTTTACATTTTCATTATTCGACATTTTTTACACCTCAATATTCTTTTTTTAGATATATTGCATTAGTAATGGTAATTGTTTTTAATTTATATAAATTTTTTGAGAATGTGTTTATAGGATTATTAGATTTTGTTTCATTATAATTGGATTGGGTTTTTGGTTTTTGTGTTGGTATTTGTTTATAAGGAAGAATAGAAAGATAGAGAGTTTTTATTGGTTTTACCATCCTGTCCAGCCGATGTAGTTTTTACCTTCTTCTAGGTTCCAGGTGTGGGTTCCGTATTTTAGTGTGGTATTTGAGTTTACTATTACTACGTATGCTTTTCCTGTTTTCATTTTTTGTATTGTGTTTTCTCCGGTTTTTGGGTTGTATACTTTGTTTGGGTTGTTTGCTTCGTAGGCTCTTACTAGGTTTTTTTGGATTGGTTTGAAGGCTGTGCTTGGTTTTGGCTCCATTTCTCCTTTTACTATGGTTTTCCAGGCTTCGTTCTCTATTTCTGGGTAGCACCATCCTCCACATGGTATTCCTATGGCATTGTCATCGTAATTGGCTACTAGTTTATCAGCTAGGTTCCACCATTCTGATACTACTTCTTCTGAATTTTGGATTGTGTATTGGGTTACGTATTCTTCTGCTCTTGATTTACCTATTACTCTGTACCAGGTATATGCTTGTTGATCCACTTTTTTTGTTTCTTCTATTATTGATTTTTCTTGTTGGTTCTGTAGTTCTCTTATTTCATCTTCCATGTTGGCCCAGTTTAGGGTTGCCCAGTTTCCTACAAAGTTGTGAGCCCACCATGCTGATTCTCTTGTGAAATTGTGATGGTTTCCTATTGTGTATGGTTCTGGCATTTTGTTTACACCGCTGTAGATTGGTACGAAGGTGCTTGTTTGGGCGTTATCCGGTGCGATCCAAGATATTCCTCCTATTGAGTCCGGAAGCCAGTCTCTGCATTGGTTTATGACTGTATATTCGGATCCCATGTAAGGTACTAATCGGTTGCTTCCTCTGTGGTACGGGTTTTCCCATGGTCCGGCGGCTAGTCCTTCGGTATTATCAAATTGAGTTCCTTGGCCATTGTTCCGGTATACTTCCATTACATCTCTTACTGATAGTTTGTTTTCTGGTTTGAATGAGAATGGGTAGTCTGATAGGTCGCTGGAGTATTCTTCGAATTTGTTTGGGGCTAGTGCATGGTATGTTACCCATAGTCTTGGAGTGGCTTGGGCGTTGCTGTATGCTTCATACATTTTGAATGTACCGTTTTTAGGTGTCCAAAGTCCTAGTTCTTTTGCTAATGTTTTTATGTTCGTTGATGCCATTGTATTAGGTTGTTCTGTGTTTACTTCTCCTATTCTTGGAAGGTTTGGCATTACTATTACTTCGTCTTTTGGTACTCGTTTAGCTGCCCATGCAGCTCCTAGTCTGTCAGGATCTATTCCGGTTTCTGGTTTAGGGCTCCATTCTGGTCCAGGTCCTACTATTTCGAATAACCATACTTCGTTAGGGTCTGATACTAGTAGGGATTCTCCTCCGAATGCTCCGTTGAATCCGTATTTTTCGGCTATGCTCCCCATTATTTTTATTGCTTCTCTTGCTGTTTCAGCTCTTTCTAATGCGATCATTGATAGCTCGGTGATTCCTAGTAATGCTTCTTCATTCTGAACTATTGGCACGGATCCTCTGGTAGATTCTGCTATTGCGACTTGTTTTTCGTTCATATGCCCGAAAACTCCTTCGAAGTACTGGTATGTATGTGATACTTCCGGTATTGTGTAGTTGCTCGGTATTGTATGTTTTTCTTGGCATTCTCCATCTGAGAGTTGTGGCATTATATGTAGAGGTCTTCTGTCTCCTGGTTCATGGTCCTCGGCAGGTACTAGTTCGTATGTTGGGTCACATATTCCACAGTCTGCTGATTGAGCTATTATTGTGGATCCATTCACTGTAGCTTGCTTGCCTACACCTACCATTGTACACATTTGATCTTCTATTGGTTGAGGTTGGGTTCCTTCTTCTTTGGTTTCTGCGAGAGCTGGAGTAGCTACTGGTATGGAAATACTTGCGAAAAGTACTATTATTAATAAAACACTTACTCTTTTTCTTAACAAATTAAATCACCTATTCAAAAAATTTTCTAAATACACCACGTTTAATAACTCCACGAAAAATTACTAACATTTAACAAACAAATTTTAGAGATACCAAATAAAAAACCTTTGGATCAAAAACCAAAAACAAATCCAGAAAATATAAATCAAAACAAAAAACAAAAAACAACATAACAAAAATAGAAAACCTAAAAACAAATCAAACAAAAAACACAGAACAAAATAAAAACTAAAAACTGAAAAACATCAAAAAACACAGGAATATCAAAAAAGCACAAAAATCAAATAAAATTAAATAGAACTTAAATAACAAGTAAGTAAAAATTATTTAAAAGAGCAGATATAATTGGCGATATATTTAAATTTTTAATTTTAAATTAATAGATTTTAGAAAAGAAAAGAAAAATTATTTTTATTCAAAATTAACTTCCACATTTCTTTGTATAGTATCTTCTAATGGGCATCTTCCCTCGATCTCTTCTATGTATTCTGCTCTTTTTTCATCTGGGATTCCTTCTAGTTTCTGAATTTTGACTCTTACTTCTTGGAATCCGGCTGGTACGTCTGCTGTTCCCTTAAATCCTCTTGGATCTAAATCACCTTCCACCTTTAATTTAAGATCTTCTAGTTCAAAGCCCATTTCTTTCGCTACCATTGATGCGACTACATTTATGCATCCTCCCAGAGATCCTAGAAGAACTTCAACTGGGCTAGATCCTTTATTTGTTCCTCCAAAGTTTTCTGGTTCATCTATTGTAATATTAAATTCTCTCATGGATACATTACTTTCAAAACCAGATACTTTTTCTACATCCGCCTCAAAAGTTTGTATAAATGATTTCTTTTTAGACATGTTCTTTCACCTATTGTTTATTAAACCATGATATTATAAATTTAACGATTAAAACCAAGATATAATGATTAAATTTAGATAGTCATCTAACTCAAAATAGTGACTCCTCGTTCTTCGATACCTTAAGAATTTATTTTCATGAGTTAGTTTGTGTCAAAAATGACTTACTATGATATTTATATTATTTTGTATTATATAATATAATTTTAATGCTTTTTGTATTAAATATTTCATAAAGTATTTATATTTCTAAATAACACAAATTTATACTTTTTAAACAAAAAGTTGAGGAAAACTAAAAATCATATTGAGGAGGCTTAACGTTGAAAATCGGTGTTACTTATTCAATTAAAAGAAAAGAAGAGAAAATGCTGAAAAATCGGATAAAAGATTCAGATCACAAACCAATAATGATACACGAAGAAGAACTCAAATTACCAGCAAATTACAACCTAGATGTGGTCCTAATTAGAAACGTTAGCTACTTTAACTCAATATACATCTCAAGACTTTTCGAAGAACAGGATATACCAGCAATCAACTCTTCCAAAACCATCCTTGAAGCCGGAGACAAACTATTCGCCAATTTAAATTTAGATAAAAACTTAGAAACTCCCGAATGGAATGTTGCTTTTGACGAAAATACAGCAGTTGAAGCCTCACAAGATCTAAGTTACCCTATGGTGATGAAACCGGTATTTGGGAGTTGGGGAAGAATGGTGAGCAAAGTAGAAGATAAGACCACAGCAAAAGGGATTATAGAACATAGAAAATCCATGAAAAATCCTTTACACAAAATATACTATAACCAAGAATATATAGATAAACCTGATAGAGATATTAGAAGTTATGTAGTAGATGGAGAGTTCATAGCAGCTAGCTATAGGAATAACTCTGATCACTGGATTACTAATGCCGCGAGAGATGGAAAAGCAACAGAATGTAATGATGAGGATGTTAAGGACATATCTTTAGAAGCTTGGGAAGCATTTGGGGAAGGAGCTCTAGCAATTGATATATTCGAAACAGAAGATGGGCTTTTAGTGAATGAAGTTAATCCTAATATGGAGTTTAAGGCTACTCAAAAGGCGACTGGTATAGATATTGCTAGTGAACTTATTGAGTTTGCTATTCGTGAAGGTGAGTAGTTTTCTGTTTTATAGAACTTGTTTGGTGTTATTTTTTTAGTTGGTTTTTTCTTGGTTGTCGCATTCTGGGTGTTGTCCTGTTTTCATGTAGTGTCGGTAGTGGTTTAGCCATTTTGGGTTTTTGGTGAGTTTTCTACGAATTGGAGAAATTTTCTTAGTTTTTGCATTGTTTCTTCTCCTACTACTTGTTCTATTTTGCAAGCGTCTTTTTTGCTGTTTTTTCATTTACTCCTAGGGTTTTTAGGAAGTTTATTAGGTCGTTGTGTTTTTCTGTGATTTCTTTTCCTATTTTTTTCCTTTTGTTGTTAGTTCGACTTTTCCGTATTTTTCGTATTTTATTAGGTTTTTTTGTTTTAGTTTTCTGATCATTTCTGTTACGCTTGGAGATTTATCGAGAAGTCTCCATCCTTAATCTTTGATTTTAGGTAGTGGGTTGAATCGGTTCACTTATAATTTCTAAGACCTTATGTTAGTTTGTAAGCAGG
>CAYNOZ010000067.1:0-7878 GCA_964398955.1 uncultured Thermococci archaeon
GTGGGCGAGAGAACCGCTTTGCCTGTGATACGCTCCACCGTATCTCCAAAAAAATCGTTCAAGAAGCCATGAAAAAGAACGTAGACGTCTTAGTGTTTGAGAACTTAGAGAAGATAAGGGAGAACATATCAAATGATAAGAAGTTCCAGGCTTGGGCCTTTAGAAAACTGAAAGAGTTTTTTGAATACAAGGCGGTGGAGTAGGGGATGGATACGAGGATTGTTGATCCGAGTTACACTAGTCAGAGGTGTTCGAGGTGTGGACATACTTCGAGAGGGAGTAGGAGTAAGCAGAACTTTAAGTGCGAAGAGTGTGGGTATAGGGTAGATTCGGATTATAATGTTTCGAAGAATATTGGGATGGGAGCTATCTTTGGCGGGCAGAAGTCCCAGTCAGGGGTGGGTGATGGTCAACTTGCCCTAAAGTCGGGAGTGTTGAAGCCGAACGGGAGCTACTTCCCTACCCCTCCGGGTTAGAGGTGGAGTTCACCGACAAGCCCCGTCCTTCAGGCGGGGTAGTTGACTTGGTTCGATTGACCAAAAGAATTATATAATATTATTTTTCTCATATGTATGGCTTGAAATTACCCGTCGTAGCCTAACTTGGCCAGGCGGCAGACTGTAGATCTGCTCTTATCCCGGTTCAAATCCGGGCGACGGGACCAATTTGATTACTATTTTTCAAAATTAGTATTTTTGTGAATTTTCTGATTTTTTGATTTTTGTTTTGTTTTTTGGTGGGTTCTGTGGTTTTTGGTTTGGTTGACCCAAATTCTTTTAAATTGTTTGGATATCATCATTATGGGAATAATAATGTTAGATATTAAGTTATTACGAGAGAGTCCTGAGGTTGTTAAAAAGGATTTAAAGAAAAGGGGTTCTCTGGAGAAACTTGATTGGGTAGATGAGATTCGTGAGAAGGATGAAGATTGGCGTGGTAAGCTCACGGATTTGAATGATTTGAGACATGAGAGAAATGAATTAACTCAGAAGATAGCTGAAAAAAAGAAGAATGATGTGGATGCTTCAGATATTATTGAGAAATCTCAAGATTTATCTGATAAGATTGATAAGTTGGAAAGTGATGTTGAGGAGTTAAAAGAGAGAAGAGATTATTTATTGAAGCGTCTTCCTAATATAATGGATGAATCAGTTCCTAAGGGGGAAGGTGAAGAGGATAATGTTCCTATTAGGAATTGGGGTGAACCTGATGTTTTTGAGGGTGATGTTGATCATTTTGTGGATGAGTCAGTAGATGATACAAAGTTTAATGAGCTTGATTGGAAGCCGAAGATTCATGTAGATCTTTTGGAAGATTTAAAGGTTGCTGATACTGAGAGAGCTGCTAAGGTAGCTGGTTCAAGATTTTTCTACTTGTTAGGGGATTTAGTGCAACTTAATATGGCTTTGATTCAATATTCAATGGATAAAATGATAGAAAAAGATTATAAACCAGTAATACCTCCCTACATGCTTCAAAGAGAGGTTGAAGAAGGAGTTACCTCATTCGATGATTTTGAAGAAATGATATACAAGGTAGAGAACGAGGACCTATATCTAATACCAACTTCAGAGCATGCATTGGCTGGAATGCATAAAGATGAAATCCTTCAGGATGAAGACCTTCCTATAAAATATATGGGGATTAGCCCATGCTTTAGAAAGGAAGCAGGTTCCCACGGAAAAGACACTAAAGGAATATTCAGAGTACATCAGTTCAATAAGGTAGAACAGTTCATATTCTCAAAACCTGAAAACTCATGGGATTACCATGAAGAATTAATTAATAATGCCGAAGAAATTTACAAAGAACTAAACATTCCTTATAGGGTAGTGAACGTATGTACAGGGGATTTAGGAATGGTTGCAGCTAAAAAATATGACATAGAAACATGGAACCCAGGACAAGGCAGATTTAGGGAAGTAGTATCCTGCAGTAACTGCACAGGATGGCAAGCACGCAGACTAAACATAAGACATAGAGAAGGGACTAGCAATGAAACAGAATTTGTACACACATTAAACAGTACAGCATTAGCTGATACTAGAACAATAGTGGCAATATTAGAAAATAACCAAAAAGAAAACGGAGAAGTTGAAATTCCAGAAGTACTAAGAGAATATATGAACGAAAAAGAAGTAATGAAACCTAAATAAGTCTCTAAAATTTAGTTTAACATCTTTCTTAATACTTTTATTTAATAAATAAATAGTAAGCCTTTTTATATACTTATAGAATTAATTGAGGTTAAAAAAATGAAAAACCCAGTAATAGGAATAAATTTTAAAACATATGGACAAGCATATGGGAAAAAAGCATTGGAATTATCTAAAATAGCTCAGAAAGTAAAAAATGAATCAAAAAAGGATTTAACAGTAATGGTAGCTCCTCAGGATATTGATTTAAAGCAGATTTCTAACGAAGTGGATATACCAACTTTCGCACAACATATTGATCCAATAGGACCGGGTAGTCATACAGGTCATGTTCTTCCGGAAGCAGTGAAAGATTCTGGAGCAACAGGAGTTTTATTAAACCATTCTGAAAAAAGAATGAAAATAGCAGACATAGAATCGGCTGTAAAAAAAGCAAAAGATCTTAATATGGAAGTAATGGTGTGCGCAAATAATCCGAAAGTGAGTGCAGCTATAGCACCATTAGAACCAGATTATATCGCTATAGAACCACCGGAACTGATTGGAACTGGAGTACCAGTATCGGAAGCTAATCCAGAAGTTATTACGGAATCCATAGAATTAGTTAACGAAATAAATCCAAATATAGGTGTAATATGTGGAGCCGGTATATCTACTGGAGAAGACATAAGAAAAGCCTTAGAACTAGGAGCTGAAGGAGTATTACTAGCTTCAGGATACACTAAATCAGAAAACCCGGAAAAAGTTATGAAAAACTTACTAAATTACTAAAACCAAATTAAACCGTTAACCAGTAATTTCAAACTCTTTCAAAATTAAATAAAGAAAGCTATAGAATAAACTCACAACTCTAACTTCGATTCATCAAAAAATTACCCAAAAACATTCAATCAATTTTTCTGTAATACTAAAAGTTTTATAGTTTGAAATAAAATTTTTTAATATAAAATTAGTTTGAGGTGAAGAAAATGAAGACAACCTTTAGTATTATAAAAGCAGATGTTGGTAGTTTAGGTGGACACCACGTAGTACCAGAGGAACTTATAGAAGTAGCTGAAGCTGAATTAGCTAGAGCCAAAGAAGAAGAAATAATTGATTACCATGTAACAAACTGTGGAGATGATTTAGAACTTATAATGACTCATGATCACGGAGAAGATAGTGAAATAGTACATGAAATATCTTGGAATGTATTCCAAAAAGCTACAGAAAAAGCCAAGGAACTAGGACTTTACGGCGCAGGTCAAGATATTCTAAGCGATGCATTTTCTGGAAATGTAAGAGGAATGGGACCAGGAATAGCTGAGATTGAATTTGAAGAAAGAAAAAGCAATCCAATATTCACGTTTTTGATGGATAAAACAGAGCCAGGAGCCTTTAACTTACCGATGTATAAAATATTTGGAGATCCATTTAACACTGCAGGATTAGTTCTAGATCCTAGTATGCATAGCGGTTTTGTATTCGAAGTTTGGGATATTAAGAACCACAAAATGGTAGAATTTAAAACCCCAGAAGATCTTTATGATATGCTAGCTTTGATAGGATCAAAAAGTAAATTCGTTATAAAGAGGATATACCCTAAAGAAGATAATCCAAACAGTTCTGAATACCCTGTTGCAGCTATATCCACAGAAAAATTATCTCAAATAGCTGGAGAATATGTTGGGAAAGACGATCCTGTAGCAGTAGTTAGAGGACAATCTGGTTTCCCAGCAGCAGGAGAAATACTAGAACCCTTCACATTACCGGAATTAGTAAGCGGTTGGATGAGAGGATCTCATAACGGCCCAATAATGCCAGTTTCAGTTGAAAATGCTAGACCAACTAGATTTGATGGACCTCCTAGAGTTGTAGGACTTGGTTTCCAAGTTAAGAATGGAAGATTAGAAGGACCTTCAGACTTATTTGACGATCCAGCCTTTGATAAGGCCAGAGAAACCGCAGGAGAAATATCCGATTATATGAGAGCCCACGGACCTTTTGAACCTCATAGATTACCGGATGAGGATATGGAGTATACGACGCTGCCAAATGTCTTAGAAGATCTTAAGGATAGATTTGAAGATGTTGAGTAACTTTTCATAAAATAATCTTCTTATTTCTTATTTTTTAAAATTTGGTTATAAAAACGGTTATTTTATTGGTAGATTTTATGAAGGGCTTGAGAGTTCCTAAAAATAAAGGTGAAGAAGTTAGAAAGAAACTTCTAGAATTTGATTTTCTTAATAAGAAATTTGAGATAGAAAAGAATAATGATTTTCTAATTTTTCCATTGAAGGAATTAAAGGAAGAACCGAGTATCATAAGGAAGTATGATGTTATTGAATTTGAACCCAGTAAGATTGAGAGATCTCCTAGGAATTATAAGGAGGTTTTGAAATCTGATTCTGATTTAAAAATTCCTGAGAATCTTTGGGATGAATTACCATCTTCATATGATTTAATTGGAGATATTGCGGTTATGGATGTTCATGATAATCTAAAGGATTACGAGAAATTTATAGGAGAAGCGTTACTAAGAGCTCATAGCAATATTAAAACTGTATTAAGTCAGAAAAGTCCAGTTTCAGGAGAGTTTCGAGTAAGAGGTTTAAAAGTTATAGCTGGAGAAAAAAGGACAGAAACTATTCATAGAGAACATGGTATTGAATTAAAATTAGATTTAGATGATGTTTATTTCACTCCAAGATTATCAACAGAAAGATGGAGAATAACTAAGATGGCTAATGGAGCTGAAAATGTAATAGATATGTTTGCTGGAGTTGGACCTTTTTCTATAATGATTGCTAAACATAATTCTGATGATAGTAATTTAAAAAGAGTTGAAGCCATAGAGATTAATTCCAAGGCATTCTCTTACCTTGTAGATAATATTAAAAGAAATAATGTGCGTAATATTGTAAATCCGTATGAAGGGGATGCTGGGGAAATTATGGAAAATTTGGAGAGTTCTGATAGGATAATCATGAATTTACCCTGGAAAAGTGATGAATTTTTAGATCTAGCTTTAACAAAAATTAATGATGATGGAGTAATTCATTATTATACCTTCACTGATGATGTAAATAATTCTAAAAAAGATATTGAAAATAAAGTGAGAGATCTAAATTTAGATATTGAAATCGAATTTTTAAATACCATCAAATTAAGATCGTATTCCAAAAATATTGATAACTTTGTTTTTGATTTAAAGGTTAGTTAGTTATCTTACTATCATGATTGGGGTTTTATCCTCTTTGTAGAATAGACTGTAATCTAAGATGGATTCTTGTTCTGTTTCCATTACTATTAAGTCTGCATTATATTTTTTAAGTTCTTCTGAAATCTCATTAGAATATTTTCCTTTAACTATTTTTGTTTTGAATTCTACTTTGTCCTCGAAATCGTCTTCCCATTCCTTCATTGCATCGTTGAATTCTTCTTTCTTGGCATCGTTGATATCTTCTTCTATCTCTTCAATTTGAGTATCCGTCCTGACGTATTCTGATGCTTTCTGGATTTTGTCTTTAACTTTTTCTTCTATTATGTATATTACTTCTACATTGGCTTCAAAATATTTAGATAACTCTAATGCTTTTTCCATGGCTTTTTTTGGAAAATATTCGGAGGATACTGGGACTAAGATATTTTTAAACAATCTTTTGCACCTCTCAAATTATTTTAGGAAATTTTGTATCATTATATTATCAAATTTGTTCATTCGGTATTTAAATTTAATGTGTTTTTTCAAATTAGCATCTGCCAATAGGTTTGGGCAATTATGTAAATAATTATTAGGTTTGTAACAACTGCGACTGATCCATATTTTAACAGATCCTTGGTGGAAAAGTATCCTGATGAATAAGAAATAGCGGCTGCTGGGGTAGATATAACTAACATAAAGGCACCACCACCTGATAATGCCAATCCTATAGATAGTATAACAGGTGAGATACCGGCAAATTGAGTTGAAATACTGTATCCAATTGGCAACAAAAGAGCTACTGCTGCAGTATTACTCATAGCCTGAGTTAGTAACATACCTATCAGTATTAATATAAAGAATGCTACATATTCGTTTACCATTAAGGGCGTTATTTTCTCAGTAACCCATGTAGCTGCCCCAGTTTGCTGTAAACCAGAACCCATGGTTATAGCACCGCCATAAAGGAATAGAATTCCCCATTGAACTCTGTCCTCTACGTCATCCCAATTTATAACTCTTAAAAAGAATAATGAGAGAGCACCAAGAATTACTGTCACTGCAACACCTAAGAAATCTGAAAATCCTATTAGTAAAATTAAAGTAATAGTATATATTAAAATTGTTTTCTTTTCTTGTATGCCCATTTTACCAAGTTCTTCTACTTCCTCTTCTATCTCTCTTCTAGCACTACTTAGATCGTTTATTTCAGGCGGGAACAGTATCAACAAGATTATAATCATAAAAGGGATGGATAAAGCTACTACTGGTACTGTAAACTTCATCCAACCGAGAAATGATATGTTATATCCGATTGCTTCACTTAAAAAAGAGATAGTTAAAGGATTTCTTGCCCCTCCCAGCAGAGTACCCCAACTACCAATATTCGTTCCAGCTATTACTGAAAGAGCTACTGCCTTTCCAAAATTGCTTTGTTTTGGTTTTAGATTTAAGCTTGTAAGAATATGTATTATAACTGGCAATAATAGAGCTGCAACAGCGTGTGAAGGAATTGCAAATGACATTACAGCTCCAGTTATAGTTAATCCAGCTATAAACCTTTTTGGACCTCCTTCAAATAAACCGAGAATTTTTAAGGCTATTCTTTTATGAAGTTGATGTTTTTCAACTGCTGCAGACAATATAAAGGCTCCTAAGAGGAAAAACACAGCTGTGTTACCGAAAGTTGCAAAAGCTTCCTCAGCAGTAAGAACCCTCATTATAGGCTGCAATATAATAACTAATATTCCTGTAGCTGAAAGAGGAATAATCTCCGTAATCCAAAGAAATGCTGCTATCAAAAGTATGCCTATCATTATAAATCCATCACGAGAAAGATCAGATGGCTTAGGGCCTAGTAACGTGAACAATAATACCGATATTACAAAAAAAGCTCCTAAAGCAGGCTTAGAATACTTAGATTGAAAACTGAACTGAGCAGCTACATCCTTCAAACGTCGTTTAAGCAATTTAGTTTCTCTAATGGAATCACCTCCGCCTTCTAGGAACCGAAATACGATGGTTTATAAAACTAACCAAATATTTCAGGGTCAAAGACTACAAAGAAGATAACACTCCTAACATTAAAGTTTTTGGAGAAAAGTGACTTTCTTTCCTACCTTACTTACTTAGGTTCGTGAGGAAAATTTAGGGGCTTCCAGAGCAACTTCCCTAATAGTTACTATCGTCACAGGTTTCACTCGGAGTGATCTTCTCATGGAAACTTCCCGAATGGTCAAGGGTCCTGCTTCAACCACGGAACCAGTACAAACGAAAGGACTCCACACTAATAATGGGCTTTCAGACGATACTATTACAGAAGCACAGAGGATCCAGTGCCCCACCTATCATCCCCACCATAAAGACTCAAACAGAAATTACAACCTTAAATCTCAGCCAAGCCCCGACCTACAAAACAACACAAGATCTCACACCCTACAAGAGATTTGATTACCCATTATCTAAATCAAATAATGATACAACCACTACCTAAATCAAAGATCAAGGAAGAGAACTTCTCACCAAAATAATTAAAAT
>CAYNOZ010000068.1:0-7761 GCA_964398955.1 uncultured Thermococci archaeon
TTTAGCTTTTTCTTTTTCTTTTTCTGCAGCTTCTTTTATTTCTTTCATTACTCTTTCTCTGTCAGCGTCTGTTGGTTTTGCTGGTATGCCTTTTCTTTTTGAGTCGAATTCGGAGAAGAAGTATACTGCTCCGTATAGTATTACTATTCCTATTGGTATTAGTATGAATGGTGATATTCCTGTTAGTCCATATACTATGTATAGGATTAGTGCGTCTATTAGTGCTGTGAATGCGTAGTATATTTGTGTTCTTACGTGGTCTATATGGTCTGATCCGCTGAATATTGATGATAGGACTGTTGTGTCTGATATTGGTGAGCAATGGTCTCCGAATATTGCTCCGCTGAATGTGGTTCCTATTATTACGTAGATCATTTGAAGTCCTCCTGTTATTTCGTATGCCATTGGGATTGCTATTGGTGTTACGATTGCCATTGTTCCCCAGCTTGTTCCTGTTGAGAATGCTATTACTGCCGATGCTAGTAGTATTACTGCTGGTAGCATTGCGGGTGTTATTATTCCTTCTGATATGTTTATTACGAATTGTGCGGTTCCTAGTTTATCGGTTACTGTTCCTATACTCCAAGCCAAAACTAAGATTGTTACTGCTGTGATCATTATTTTGAGACCGTTTGTGAAGTTGTCCATGGTTTCATCTAGGTCTAAGATTCCGTATCCGAGTCCGATTGCCATTCCACTGACTACCATTCCAAATGCTCCCCACATTAATGATTTTACCCATGCTGCATCTCCTACGATGTCTAGTATTCCTTTTTCAGGACCACTTCCGGTTAGATATACACCTATTAGAGTTATTGCTACCAATGCAAATATTGGTATTACGAATGATTTTATCATAGGTTTTGTTTCATTTGGTTCTCCTACATCGAGTTCTATGGTTTGCATAGGTTGTCCATCTTCTCTGATTATTTGGCCGGTTGTCCAGGATCTATGTTCTGCGTCAAGCATTTCTCCGTAATCTCTTCTTGTTATAACTATTATTCCTACTAGTATAATTGCGAATAGGCAGTATAAGTTAAATGGGATACTGTTTAGAAATGCTGTGAAAGTTGATGGAGCAATATCTGTGATACCTGCTGTTTCGTATCCTTTTTGTATCATTCCTAGTTGATAGGCGATCCAATCTGATATTAGGAATGTTGATACTGGTGCTGCTGTTGAGTCTACTATATAGGAAAGTTTTTCTTTTGAGATTCTCATTTTAGCAGTTACATCTTTCATTGCGCTTCCTACTATAGCGGTATTGGCATAGTCATTGAAGAATATTAGTATCCCGAGTAACCAGGTCACTATTCCTACTTGTCTTTCGTCTTTGAATTTATCCGCTGCCCAGTTTGAAAGAGCTAACGAACCTCCTAATTTCCAGATTATTCCTACGCCCGCTCCCATGAGTAAGTTGAATACTATTAAGGTGGCGTACCAGGAGTCGGCTATATTTCCGACCATCCAGTCTAAGGCTTGTGCAATTCCTATTCCGCCTGTGAATATTATTCCACCTACCCATACTCCAAGAAAGAGTGATAGGATTACTCTTCTAGTTATTACAGCTAAAAGTATAGCTAATAAAGGAGGGACTATTGATAAGATTCCAAAAGTTTCTGCACCTGCCATAAATTTACCCAACTTATGACGGGAGGTATATTTTATAAAACTTTGGGAATAGATTACTATTTAAGAATAATTTCTTATAATTTATCATCTGTTTTGATAATTTTTAACTTAAATTACATAAAATATGGTTTTATATTTTTATCTCTCAGAATTTTAGCTTGTTCTTTTGATTCAAGTTCTAAATGTAGGTAAAAATTTGTGGATGAGGTTGAAAGGTAGGTTTCTAATAATTTTGTGTTCTAAGTTATGGAGTTGGTTTGGAGATTTGAATTTTTTATCTGATTTTCTAATTGTTTGAACCCGTAAGATTTATAACTTTTATCTTCTCCTTAAAATGGGGGAATTAATGGTAGATATTTACAAGGGAACTTCTTATGATAAGTATGGTTTGATAAGTAATCCATTTTCTCAGCTTGCCAGTGAAGGTATTAACAATTTTAGTGATATTCATGTGAGGCAGGATGCTGATTCTGTTCTTAGAAATATGGTTAATGATGTTGTTGAGGGTGATTCTTCAGCTGCAATTTCTTTAACTGGACCTTTAGGAGCTGGTAAGACTCAAAGACTTAAGATGGTTTCTAATGAGGTTAGAAATGTTGATGGTAAAGTAATTTTTATTAGGGTTGATACTACTAATCCTATTAAGCTTACTAGAGATATATTTGAAGAGTTTAGGGAAGAGAAAGAAGGATTAAGTTTATTGATTGATAAATTTTGGAGAAAAATGGGTAGAGAAGATCCTTTGGATAAGTATTTATCTAGTAAAGACAATTATAGAGCTAAGAAACTTGCTGAACTTTTGCGAGAAGAATTTAAGAAATATGATAATGCTGCATTAATTCTTGATGAATTTGAAAACTTTGAAAATGCGGATCAAGAGAGTAAAATGCTTTTTTTCGAGTTTATAAGACATTTCATCAGTGACTTACCAAACGGAACTATTTTCTCTATTGCATCAACTCCAACTGCTTATGATATTTATAAATCATTGTTTTCAGCCTTCTTTGCTAGACTCCATTATGAAGTTAGCTTAGGGACGATGGAGAAAAAAGAAGCAAAAGAAATGGTTAAAAAAAGATTGAAAGGAAAAAGGACTAGAACAAGAAGTCAAACGCTTTATCCATTTACTGAAGAGTCAGTTGAGTATATTCACGACACAGCAAATGGAAATCCTAGAACTATACTGAGGTTATTACACTTAGTTCTTATGGAAGCGTCTAGAAGGGATTTAGATGAAATAAATTCTGAAAACATATCAAAGATCTTGGAGGAACCGAAAAGTGTAGAGGAGTATATGAATAGGATACCTCCCGATCTGAAAACAGATATAAAAACTATAATGGAGGAATTTGACGGTGGTCCAGTTAGCTATATAGAATTAGCTAAAAAACTGAAGACGAGGTCTGTTAATGAATATGAAAGATTGGAAGAGCTCAAGCGAATGGGGTTCTTGAAGAAAGAAAAAGGACAGTATGTTGTTCCAGCTTCTATCAGAGATCTCTCTAAATAGGAAGGTAAGATGCCTAACTTTTGGACCCATATTAAAACTAGTTTTTTTGTATTTCCTATTTTAATATTAGTTTGGCAATACTTACTTCCTCTTATCAATAATTTAGTTTCTATTAGGATTAATAATCCTTTATCGTATATTTTTGGTTTTGCTTTTTTTGTAGTTGGTAGTGATTTGCCGGATATTGATCATAAAGATTCTATAATTCATAAGGTAGTTAGAATGTTTTTAATGATTTTGATGGCTGGTTCTTCTTTTTATCTTTTGAGTGGTTCAGAATTTGTTGCTGATTTTTTTTCTGAGTATGCTAGTACTTTTAAAATTCCTTTATATTGGTTGTTATCGGTTTTAGTAGGTTTTATATCAGGTCAGGCCTTTGTTAGATTAAAATCAAAGCATAGAGGGGGTATACATTCTTCAGTAGCAGCCATTATATATGGTGTATTGGTATTCATATTCGTTTACTCGGTTATGTCATTTCAAGCCGCTATATTCCCAAGTATTTCAGCTACACTAGGTTATTTATTGCATCTAGGGTTAGATAAAACATTTTAATAAGTGATTCGTTGGATAATAGGTTAAAAGCCATCAAAAGTACAGATTATTGAAGGTGTAAAAGATGTCTCAACAAGTTAATAGAAGAAAACCGTGTAAGGAGGGGAAATAAATGAAACCTCCCTGTCTTTATATGGTTAATGAAGTAATTCCGAACTTAAGAAAGAGGATAAGTAAAAAACTATCTCAGGAAGGATATACTCAAAAACAAATAGCAGAAAGCTTAGGAATAACTCAAGCCATGGTAAGTAAATATCTTAAAACTGATTTAGAAGAAATTGATCTTGATTTAAAGAACTTATCTGAAGTTTTGACTACTAAAATATTGAATGATTATCCAGAAGAGGAACTAATAAATGATCTTTGTCAGAATTGTTTAACTTGGAGAGAATCAGGCTTAACATGTCCTTATCACAAAGAATTCAACGATCTAGATCAATGTAATGTATGTATGGACTTAAGAACCCAAGAAAAGTCTGAAGAAAGATCTAACGTTTTAGAATCTCTTAACAGAGTAATAGATTTAGTGAAAAAGGATAAAAATTTTCCCAATTTAATTCCTGAAGTAAGATCAAATTTCGTATTTGGATTAAAAGGAGCTGAGAATGTATCTGAAGTCGCGGCCATACCCGGTAGAATAACGAAAGTTAAAAACAAAGCAGTGACCCATTCAAAAGCTGAGTTTGGGGCAAGTGATCATTTAGCAAGTATATTAATATCTATACTAGAATTAGATTTGAATATAAGATCTATTATGAATATAAAATATGAAAGGGGCTATGAAGAGTTATTAGAAGAAGAGGGACTTAAATACGAGTCATATGAGAGAACGGAAAACAGTGAAATCAAAAAAGATATTAAAGAAATATTCAAAAAATCTACATCCTTAGATGCATTAATAGATACTGGAGAATATGGAATAGAACCAGCTATCTACATATTTGGCAAAGATCCTTTAGATGTATACAAAAAAATTAAATCAATAACAGAAAGATCAGATTAACTCATCAAATCCTTAACGAAGCAAATTATAGAGGATTGAAAGTTAACCTCTCTGTATTTGAGCATGACCTCCAACAATAGACTTTCTTAACTCTAAATTACGTATTTCACATTTTTCATCAACGATAGATTTCCAGATTTCCACATCATCCAATTTTACATCGTTAAATATTATTGATTGGCTTAAATCAGAATCTTTAATATATGAACCTTTTTCAATATAGGCATAGGGACCTATAAAACTCCGCCCTTCTATTTTAACATTTTCTCCGATATGGACTGGAGGTTCTATTACGACATGATCATCTAACTCTGTTGATGATGCGACAGTCTTATCTTCTGTGAAAACTCTATTAGCTTCTAAATAAGATTCTGGAGTTCCTATGTCGTACCAATTTCCATCAAATGTGTAGCTGTAAACATTTTCATTTTTGTATAGCCATTGAATGAAGTTACCAGGGCTATCTGGAGATCCACCCTCTTCAAGATATCTAGGAATCTTTTTAAAGGTTTCTTTAGGGAAAATATACATTGCAATACCTATTAAAGAGCTTTTCGGATCATTAGGTTTCTCTACAAAACTTTTTATCATATTTTCATTGTTCAAACTAACTGAACCATATTTTTTAGCTTTTTCAAGACTTCCTACATCATATGAACCCATCATTGGACTATTCTTTTCCCGATATAAATCTACCATGCCCTCCAAATCAAAGGTGAAAATATTGTCTCCACCTAGTACTAATAAATCATCATCAATATCATCAACTAATTGACTCATCGCACCAATTGTCCCTAATTTTTCATTTTCCCTATTCGTTTTTTCTACAATAACCTTAGCACCATCGCTCCACTCTTTAAATTCATGTTCAAATTTTGCATTAGTAGAAACTAATATATCATCTAAGTCTAAAGGCTTAAGCTTATCAAGAATATAATCAATAATAGGTTCTCCATCAACTGGAAGTAATGGCTTAGGCTTATTTCTTGTAATTGGCCATAACCTCGTGGCATAACCCCCTGCCATAATTAATGCCTTCATTAAAACACCGTAGAAAATATTTTTCAAACATTTAAAACATTTACGACTAACCTGGAAAGATACAAAATTCAAAACTTACTATAAAAAAATTTAACTCTTTGTGAGAGCTTGAAGATCTTTAGATCATTTTCCTTAAGGAGAAAATTAGGGACTCTTCCATTTGCAACTATAATAAGATCTTGGAATTATCAATTTTTTCGAGTTCATAGTAATTTCCAAGTCACAAAGCTAGTTATTGGCTTTAGGAGTTTAGAGAAATTCTCTAACAAAGTAAGCCTCTACTTTGAAGAAGGTAATTGTGATAGTGCTTCATAGACCATTGCCAATGTTAAAACCTCTTAAATGCAAGATTTTGAAGTATCTAGCAACCGATAAAAATGAATATGAAGAGAAAATCTTTCTTCACTTCCATCAGTAACAATAAACATATAATACAGATAAAAGATGAAAGATACGTCCTTTAGGATAAGAGAAACGTCAGAAGAGGTTACCTATTACAAATACCGAGATCAAAAAATCTACTTAAAAAATTCTAAGGTTATTTAAATAAAAAATTAGAATAAAAAGATTTTAGATTTAATAATTTAAATTTTAATTAAAGTTTTTCTTAAGATGTGGTACAATTTGCCTCTTTCTAGACATAACATCTTCTAAGAAAGCTCTATTATTATCCACAGTTACATCGAATATCTGTTCAAATTTTGATAAATTCCTGTCAGGACCTACCACTAAAGCGTGAGTATCTTCTTCCAAGATATCCGTGAGTAACAGTATTAATAACTCAAATTCCTTTTCCTCAATAACTTCATTCATTGCATCAATTAGTTCATCAGACCTATTTTTTACTTCATTAATATTAACAGTTTCAACTTGTCCAATTCCAACGTCATTACCGCTAAAGTTAAATTCCTTGTAATCACCTAATATTAAATCCCTGGCAGACTTGTCAGAAATCTCAGACTTGGCCTTAAACATTTCCTTTCCATATGCAACAAGGTCATCTACTTCCGCAATTTCAGCCAATTTTTCAGCAACTTCTTTATCCTTTTCCGTACACGTAACAGACCTAAATATAACCGTATCAGATAAAATAGAACTTAATAAAATACCTGCAGTTTTTTTATCCAACTTTTCATCACTATTAAAGAAAAATTCACTAGCTATAATAGTTGAAGTAGATCCCCATGGCTTCATCATAACCTTTATAGGTCCGGGAGTGGTTAACCCATCCAAATTATGATGATCAACAATTTCAACTACATTCTCTTCATTAAAACCATTTACTGCCTGCCCTTTATGATTATGATCAACTAAAACTAATTCTTCATCCTCCACTTCAGATATTTTTTCAGGAGGTTCTACATCCCACTTATCCAAAACAAATTCAGTTTCCTTATTCAACCCTCCAGATCTAAAAGGTTTATACCCCTCCCCCTTAAACTCAGAGAAGGCTAAAGCCGCACAAATGGCATCAGTATCCGGATTCTTATGTCCAATCACAACTTTTTCTTCCATAGTAACACCTCCATAAGAAAAGTAATAAGGATTTATAGAACCTAGGTTCAAATTCTAAAATAATCTATAAAGTAACCCTCACAGTAAAATGTGGAGATTCCATACAGCCATTATCCAGAGAAATTTAGCTCAACATAAGGCTTCTCTCATAAACCTGATCAAAATGAGAACCATGCTCCGGGAGAAGACTAGATTAGACTAGAAGCCCTATATTAATTCTTATTGGATTCCCTATTCTTAATCTCTCTGATGGCTTCACACTACCAATAAAATCCACACCAAGCAGTTTCGAGCTTACCATATCTCATTGAGGTTACCTAACCTTGGATGTTGGTCTGAGGCTTTAGCAAATGCCTCAAAAGGCGTGAGTTCGGTTTTTATAATGTTGAAGCAACGCTTCAACTGTAACTGAAACATAGCATAGTATAAGGCAGATTCTCACCCAACTTCCAGTTACCTTTTTGGGTATGGAACTACTTAAAATTTATTTAAATCGTTCCTAAGG
>CAYNOZ010000069.1:0-7560 GCA_964398955.1 uncultured Thermococci archaeon
GAATTTTCATGATTTCTCATCCAGGGAGGTTTTGAGTAAGCAGTTCCTGCGCTGAATGAAAGTACTAGGGTTGCTATAATTAAACTGGTTATTGAATACGCTATTATACTTTTATAATTCATTTTTTACTCCTCCTATGTAATTTTTAGAAAAGCATTAAATAATCAGATTGAATTACTATTTATCAGTAGTTGAGGCAGAATAAGTACTTATTTGTACTCTTAAATTGTATTTAATATCATAAAATTAAATATGTTAGTAACATATGGTTTAAACTAATTTTAACTTGTTTGATTCGAATAATTCTAATTTTTCCAGGATTGTTCTGATAAATTTTCATATTAGATTTAGAGAGGGTGGGATTGTCTATATTTTGGTTTAGATTTATGTTTATAGGGGTTAATAGGGTTGGTAAAGTTTATAAGTATTGTTTTGGTTTATTAGTTGGATGTTTTTGAGTTAGCTTGTAGGTTTTATCTTTAAATTTAGATAAGAGGATTTAAATTATGGATCGTTTGAAGGTTTTGAAGTTTGGTTTTATGGCTGTTTTAGTAGTTGGTGCAGGTTATATTGGTATAAGAACTTCTTCTGTTATGAGTGCTATGATTGGGATTTTTGTTTGGGCTTTATTGGTTGGTGCGCCTATAGCTGTTATCAAGGAAGTTGAGAAATCTCAGTGAGGTGACCTCCTAAGCTTACACATTTGGTCGGGAGGAAGTGGTTTTCTTAACTACTGGGAATATAATTACCTAGGAGTGTTTGTTAGAGTTTTTTTATTAAGTTTTGTTTTTATTTGAATTCTTTTTTGAATTCTTGTTCGTTTTCTAATATGTATTCTATTGCTTTGTTTTGTATGTCTCTTTTGAGGATTTTTTTGTTTGATCTTCTTTTTATTGAGTTTTCGAGGTCTTCGAAGTTCCATTTGTTTGTTTTTTTTATGTAGAATGATTTTTCTCTGAATTCTTCGTTTTTTTCTTTTTTCTTATTTTCTTTTGTGTTTTCTTTCGTTGTTTTGTTTTTTTCTGTTTTTTCTTCTTTACTGTCTTCGGTTTCTTCTTTGTTTTTGGTTTTTTGTTTGAGTCTGTTTCCTACACTTCCTAGTCTGTCTTTAGGTGGTTTCATTGTTTCAGCTCCTTACATATGTTTTTGAGTCTTGGGATCATGTCGTTGTCCGGGTTGTATTTGTATAGGGTTTGTCCGTTGCTGAATGCGTGTTCAAAGTCAACTCTTTTTTTAATGGGATCCATAACTAGATTTCCAAGATCCTCGTCTACAAGGTTTACTATTCTTTTTGATACACTATCGTTATGGACTAAGTTCGGTATTACTCCTGAAACTACTATATTTGTATCAAAGAAATCTTCTAGTTCATCAATTTCATCTAATAATTTATTTATAGGTCTAATACTAGCGTCACTTGCTTTAATAGGTACAACAACTTTTCTTGAAGCCATTAGTGCTAGATCCGTAGTTGGATTAATGGAAGGTTGTGAATCTATAATAACAAAATCATGATCTAAGTAATGGAGCGCCTTATGCAAGTTGTTTAATTCCTCAGATTTATCGTATAACTCATAGTTTAGGGACCAAAGATCTTCATGAGATGGAATTAACTTAGTTTTTTCATCAGTATTAATGACTAAATCATTAATTTCCTCATAATCTACTTCTTTTAAAATTATATCAGAAATGCTTTTTTCACTAGTATAATTATTATCTAGTAAGTTAAAGTACTCAGTTGCTGTACCCTGTGGATCCAGATCAATTAAAACAACATCTTCTCCTTCACGGGCGATTCCTTCAGCAATATGAACAGCTAATGTTGTCTTACCAACTCCTCCCTTATGATTTAAAATTGAAAAAGATTCCAAATTAATCCCCAATTCAAAAGCAATCTACAATCATATATATTTTTCCGAAATACCCAAATATCTAAATGCGGAAAAACGGAAATTTAGTAAAACTAAAAATATAAAAAATATCAATCAGAAAGAGACAAAAAAATCTTAAACAAAAAAATTACCACCAAAAATACCTTAAAACTAATAAAAATATACTAATTCAATAATTATAAATGAACAAAAAATTTTAATAATTTCTAAATCATTAATCCAAGAAAGAAGAGGAAGATACCTAATTTTGGAGATAAATTATGTATAATGTCAAGCAAGATTTTGGTTTTGAGTTACCAACTAAAATCGAATTTGGTATAGGTTCAATTGAAAAACTTAAAAATGAATTAAGAGATTTAAAAGCAGACAATGTTCTAATAGTAACTGATAAAGGAGTCTCAGAGGCTGGAATTGTAGATAAAATTGTAAGAGTTATTAATGATACAAATATTAATTATGATGTTTACGATGAGGTAGAACCTAATCCGAAAGATTACAACGTAGAAGAAGGAGCAGAAAAAGCCGAAGAAATTGAAGCAGATGCATTAATTGGATTAGGAGGTGGAAGTTCAATTGATTGCGCTAAATCTATTGGAGTACTGTTAAGCCATCACAAAGATCAAATAAAGAATTATGAAGGAAAATCAAGCATTAATAATAGAATCACACCTCTCATTACAATCCCTACTACAGCTGGAACTGGAAGCGAAGTCACATTTTCATCAGTAATAACTGACACAGAAAATAATTACAAAATGACAATAAAAGACCCGTTAATTGCTCCTAAATTAGCACTCATGGATCCAGAATTAACGAAAACCTTACCACCTGAAGTAACAGCTTCAACCGGAGTTGATGCTTTAACACACGCAATTGAAGGATACACATGTAATCAAGCTGAACCACTTAGTGATGCAGCAGCCTTATACTCAATTGAACTAATTAATGAATACCTTAGAACAGCATACTGTGAAGTAAATAACGTAGAAGCAAGATCTGGAATGCTTTTAGGAAGCTTACTAGGAGGAATAGCATTTAGTCATTCTGATGTAGCGTCCGTACATGCAATGGCAGAATCATTAGGAGGACTTTATGACGCACCACATGGAGTATGTAACTCAGTTCTACTTCCATACGTAATGGAATACAACATGGACTATGCAAAAGAAAGATACGCTAGAATAGGAAAAATAATGAACGCAGAATTTCAAACCAATGAAGAAGGAGCAAAAAAAGCCGTACAAAAAGTAAAAAAATTAACAAAAGACCTAAACCTTCCAAAATTTTCAGAAATCGGAAAAAAAGAAAAAAACCTAGAAAAACTATCAAAAATGGCAGCAAAAAACATATCAACCGAAAGCAACCCCCGACCTATGACCCAGAAAGACTACCTAAAAGTATTCAAAAAAGCAACAAAAAATTAAAAATTAGCATTTGAACTACTAAATACAACTGAAAATCATAAAATGGGTAAAATACATGAAAAACAAATACAGAAAAATAAATAAATTAACGGAAGAATTTAAAGAAGAAATAAAAGATATAAGAAGAGAAATACATAGAAAACCTGAATTAAGTTGTCAAGAATATCAAACCTCCAAATACATTCAACAGAAACTAGATCAAATCGGCATCAAAAACAAAATTATTGGAGATCTTAAAAGAACAGAAAGAGAATTAGAAGAATCAAATTATGAAGATTTGGAATTAAAGAGACCAACAGGGGTTATCGGTAAAATTGGGAATGAAAATGAACAAAAAAAGACAGTAATACTTAGAGCTGATATTGATGCCCTACCAATATCTGAGTCAAAAGAAGAAAATCATTATCCATCTAGAAAAGGATTTGAATCGGTTAACGAGGGATTAATGCATGCTTGCGGTCATGATGCCCATACTGCTATGTTATTGGGTGGAGCTAAAATATTAAAAGAATTTTCTAACGAGATTGATGGTTGTATCAAGTTACTGTTTCAACCTGCGGAAGAGATAGGGGTTGGAGCTAAGTCTATGATCAGTTCAGGAGTTCTTGAGGATGCAAGTACTATTTTTGGGATGCATGTTTTCCCAGAGTTAGAATCAGGGAAAATTATGGTGAATGATGACTATATGATGGCTGCTGATGATATGTTGAAGATGAAGGTTAAAGGTGGAGGAGGACATGGTTCTACTCCTCATGAGACGATGGATCCTATTTTTACAGCAATTCAAATAATCGATCAGATCTATAAGTCTTTAGATAGGGATTTTGATACTAGAGAACCTATAGTATTCACTATTACTAAATTTAGTGGTGGTAATACCTGGAATGTAATTCCAAATGAAGTTGAGTTAGAGGGAACGATTAGAACATTTGACAAAAAAGTAAGAAAGAAAGTTATCAACGAAATCAAGAATATTGGGGTTACGATTTCTAAATTACATAATCAAGAGTTTAGATTTAGAACCAAGTATTTAGATCCTCCTTTGAAGAATTCTGATGATGAAGTTATGATGGTTCGAGATGTTGGTAACAATTTGATTGGCAAGGAAAGGGTGGTATCTGGGCCACCAAGTTTGATTGCTGAAGATTTTGCTTTTTACTTGGATAGGATTCCTGGAGTTTTTGTATTTTTAGGTACTAAAAATCGAGATAAAGGTGTATATGAGCCTTTACATAGTTCTAGATTTGATGTTGATGAATCTATTCTTTCGGTGGGTTCTAAAATGCACGCAGGTTTTGCTATTGAATATCTAAATGATTAGAATCACTTTTAATCTATTATTTCTTCTTTTTTGTCTAGGAAAGCTTTGTGAAGATCGTCACCATACCCTACGAAGATCACTTTTTCAAGTTTTTCACTATTGAATCTTTTAGTTGCTTTCATCATTTCTTCTGCTGCTTCTATTGAATTTATTCCTCCTACACCAGTTCCAAGCCCGGGAACAGCTATTTCTTCAATTTTATTTTCTTCTGCACAGTTAAGAATGGCTTTCATTGCTAATCTTGCGTTTTTAGGTGGTACTGACTGAGCTGGTTTTTCCATAGTGGGGGCATGTATCACAAACTTGCTTGGAAGATCTCCTGCAGTTGTGATAATGGCTTCACCTACTTTTACTGGAGCCTTCTTTTTAGCTTCTGATTCTATTACTCTACCTCCTTTATCCTTGATAATTCCAGCTAATCCACCTCCCATAATCAAATTGGAGTTTGCAGGATTAACAATGGCCTTGGTATTCAAGTTTGTTATATCTTCCTGAATTATTTCAATATCCATTAATATCAACACCTCTAGGATGTGGCTTGATTTCTTTGAATTTTTTACTAATTGTTCCATTATTTAACTTAAATTTTTGGTGCAATTAATTTATTCAAAATGCTTTTTAGTTGGGATAAATATATGGGATTGTGATATTAGATTTTTGGTTTTTGATGTTGGCGGTGTGGGGCTTATGTTAGATTTAGATAGGTTTTTCTCATTTGAAAGTAAAATTTTGTATTTTAGGATTGTTTTATTTACTGGTTTTCTGGCTTATCCTTTGTTTGGTTTTGTTTATAGATCTTATATGGCTTTTAGTGATCCTTTGCCTTTTTCTTATAGGTGGGTTTCTTCATTATTTTTCTTGGTTTTATTTGTTTCTACTTTTTTTAGTAATTTTATCAGAGAAAAAATTAATGATGTTTTGTATTTTGCTGTTGGTTTTGCTTTTCTTCAATTGGTTTATTTCGCTTTTATCAATGATTATTCTTTAAATTTTGCTTTAAGTATTTTAATTGTTATTATGATTTTGAATTTTTTGTTTGATGGTGATTTCAAGCTTAAGTATTTTAATTTGTTTATGGTTGTTTCTGTTTTTTCTAGTCTTTTATTAGCTTCTTCGATTGTTGATAGATTTTTTTATGGGTCCTCTGTTTTGTTTGTGGTTCTGATTTCTTATTATATTAGTCGGGCTAGGTATAAGTCTAGGAAAAAGTTTGAAAGTTTATTTCAGTATTCTCCTGCTGGTTTGGTTCGCTGTAATGGTAAAGGGAAGATTTTGGATGTTAATGAAACTTTTATAGATATCTCTGGTGTTGAATCTGAAGATGAGTTGGTTGGATTAAATGTGTTTGATTTATTAAAATTGGAAGGATTAGATGAAGATAAATTAGTTTCTGAAGGCCTAGATCTTCCTTCTGTTAAGAAGGTTGAGTTCCCTTCTGGAAAGGAGTCTTGGATAGGTTTTACTTTTGAACCTGTTGATTTGAAAAGTGATTCTGAAACTGGTTTTATTTTAGCTATTCAGGATGTTTCCCGTAGAAAAAAAGCTCAGGAGATGGAAAAATTATTGCATGATCTTTTAAGGCATGATGTTAGGAATAAGATCCAGGTTGCATATGGGTATCAAGAATTACTTAATGAGTATGATTTACCTGAAGAAATTGAAGATTATGTTAAAAAGTCTTTAAATGCTTTAGAGGATGGTAAGAATTTAATAAATAAAGTAAGAACATTGATGAAATTGGAAGAATCTGAAAAAGTCGAAGAAATTGAAATAAACCAAATAATAAAAGATTCATTATCTGATATGAAGGAAAGAGCTAATGAAAAGGGAATAGAAATAAATTACGAAGAGATTAGTTGCAAGGTTTTAGGAGGTATTCTTCTAAAAGAATTATTCGATAATCTATTAGAGAACTCTTTAGATCACTCCGGATGTGAAACTGTAAAAATAAGCGGGAGAACCTCTGAAAATAAATGTATAATAACCGTAGAAGATGATGGGAAGGGAATATCAGATGATAAAAAAGAAAAAATCTTTGAAAAGGGATTCAAAGATAGTAAAACAGGAGGATCAGGTTTAGGCATGTATCTCGTGCATGAGATAATTTCTCTTTATGATGGAAAGATTGAGGTTTTAGACTCTGAAATGGGTGGAGTCAGGTTTAACGTTCATTTAAAAAGAATTGGGTGAATTAATTCCTATAAATTAATTACGTTAGATCCTGAGGAGGAGGTAACGGCTTTGAATCGGAGAGGTTAATTAAATGGATCTTTTTTTTATTTTTTTATTTTTGTGATTTATTGTATTTTTGTTTGACATTTTTAATGTTGTAGGGCATTGGTGCTTCTTTTATTTTTTCGTATATGTGTTTCATAGCCATTACATCGTTTTTACCGTATTTTTCTAATTTTTTCCAGTTAAGGTTTTCTTTTTGATTATTCATGTATTCTGTGTACATTTTCCCTACTTTTTCCCCGTTTAATCCTGTTTTTTCTGTTTTGAAGTTTGTTTTTTCTGACATGTGTTCTAATTGTTGAGTTCTGCAAGGTGTGGCTGTATGTTTTTTTATCCATCCCATGAAATCCTTTTTGTCTATCTGTTTCCATGTTGCAAGGTAATTTGGTGCATATTCTTTGATAAACTTTTTTAGGAATTTGTAGTCAAATTTTCTTCCATACCATGCCAATAAAACTGTTTTCGGTGTTTTATGTTTTTCTAAGTATTTTATGAATTTTTTAATTATTCTTTTCTTTTTTTTCGGGTTTTTTTCCAAGAAGTTTTTGTATTCTTCTTTTTTGTTGTTGTATACTCCTATGTGCCATATTATATTTGGTCTAAGTGAGTCTGTTTCGATGTCGATGAATATTTTATCTTTATTTTTGAGGTTGTTTTGTTTTATTTTGTAGATCTTCTGATTTTCTAT
>CAYNOZ010000070.1:0-7271 GCA_964398955.1 uncultured Thermococci archaeon
CATTAATATATGGTAGAGAAGATATTTAAAACTATTGAGGTGAATAGATGAAAATCAAACCATTCGAACTGGAAAGATGGTTCGCTAAATATGAACACAAAGCGGAGTTAATGTTATCTGAAAGTGGAATCCGTAGTCTAAAAGGGGAAGAATTTGATTTTAATACAGAAAAAATCGGATACGTTATACCTACTAACGGCGACCCAGAATTAAGAAACAAAATTGCAAAAAAGTACGGGGTAACGAAAAATAATGTACTATTCACAGTAGGAACCCAAGAAGCTAACTTTCTAACCTTTTTATCCATACTATCAGAAGAAGATCATGCAGTAATTATAACACCAACCTATCAAGCACTTCACTCCATACCTGAAACCTTAAGCGATATCAGTAAAGTATGGCTAGAACCTCCAGAATGGAAACTCAATATCAATAAAGTAAAAGAAAAGATAAAAGATAATACCAAACTAATAGTAATCAATAACCCAAACAACCCAACTGGAAAATATCATTCCAAAGATAAAATAAGTAAACTATACGAACTTGCTAATAAAAACAATGCATATTTACTGTGTGACGAAGTTTATAGATTACTTGATCCTAATCCTATTAAACCAGTAGCATCAATGGGAAACAGAGGAATCAGCACAACAAGTCTTACAAAATCCTATGGACTAGCAGGGCTAAGATTCGGATGGATAGTTGCTTCAGAGAAAATTATTAATAAAGCATGGAACTGGAAAGATTACACAACCATTTCACCATCAATAATAAGTCAAAACCTAGCAAAACAAGTTATTGAAGAAAAAGAAGATCAGATCTTAAAAAAGAACCGAAAATTAGCAGAAAGAAATAGAAAAATTGTTCAAAAATTTATCAATAACCACAACTTAAATTGGCATAAACCAGTAGGAGTAAATGGATTTATAACTGTTCCAGAACAATTCAAAACATCTGAAGAATTCTGCAAGAAATTTTTTGAAGAAAAAAAGATACTTCTAGCTCCAGGAAGCGTATTTGGATATGATAAGTACTTCAGGATCGGATTTGGATTGAAAACAGAAGATCTTAAGTACGGACTTTCAAAGCTATCAGAATTCCTGACAGAACAATCAAATCCTAACAAGTAAGGTGTAAACCAGCTACTACATCATTCCCCTTTTCTAATAAATCCTTAAACATTTCGATAGCTTGATCTGTTTTACCAAACCTCAAATCAATTCCATGACCCTCCAAATCTTTCTTAAATTTATCTGGAACACTTAATCTACCATTCTTCCCAGTTCCCAACACAAAAATCTCAGGTTCGTAATCAATTACTTCCTTAATATCTTCTTCACAAATGCTGTGACCTTCTTTCCTCCACCAATCACTTTCAACATGACCCGGAAATAAAATAACATCGTTCGTATATTTACTACCATTAATTACAATCTTCCCAAATCGGTATTCTTCCACATCAATTTCGGACAAATTCATCCCCACCAGATCATAAAATTTATCAACAAATATTATTTTCGAATCAAAAAATAATGACTTTACCTAGAATTCATGAAATCCCAAGGGGAAACTCTTTTTATAAACAAAGCAACAATTCCACCAATAATTCCTGCAATTATCTGAACCGAATTACCTAACAACTCAGTTATTGCTGCTGGATAACCATATAAATAAATTTCTGTTATAAAGTATCCTACAACCATTACCAAACCAGCTAAAACTGTAAAGATCATTAAAATTAAATTATTTTCAAACTTACGACTAGCCAACCCCACAATTAAACCTTCAGAACCTTTAATGACTAAAGTAAACGGAGCCCAATGAGCATAACCCCCTAAAATATCTGCTAGGCCAGACCCAACCCCACCAGCAAAACCCCCTACAAAAGGTCCAAAGAGAATACCCGAAAGAATAACAGCAGCATCACCAAAATTAATATAACCTCCTGTAACAGTTATTGGTAAACGTACCGATAAAGTAGTAGCTGCTACCAAAGCTATCATAACAGCAGTAAAAGAAACTTTCTTAGAAGACAAAGTACCAGAAATAAATGAAATAATACCACCTACACATTTAATACTTTTAATCAAAAAACATCCTTAAAAAGTTAACTCATTTTTAGGGTTTATGTGATCTATGAACCGTCTTCTTTTAGTTAAAGGGTGATCTGGCTCTACCAATACAAACATCATAAAATTTTAGAAACATATAATTATCAAGTTCAAGGTAAATTCCAAGTTACTAACCTAGATATTGGCGTTAGGATAAAATTTTAGAGACTGAATCCTCTAATAATATTTAAATCTCCTTCTATGAAGAGATCATTATATAAAGACTTTATAAAACAACCAATAATCAATCTACAACACAAATCTGGAGTTACGTGATAACCGCTTTATTGACTATAAATTGAGTATCTCTCTTCAAGCACTCTCAACTCCATCATTTTTCTATAAATAGATGATATAAGCAAAGGGATGGAAGCAGAGTTCTCCAAAGCAAACGGGTATGTCACTAATGCTTAATAAAGAACTAAAAATATAATAAAAAGTTAAACATTAGAACCAAAAAAATAAAAAAATAATAAATTATTATACATTGGGGAATTATGAATAATAAAAAATCTATTGAAAATAAGTCGATTTTAATCGAAAACAATGAAGTAAATTTGAATAGTCTAATTAAACCTGAATGGAATAAAAAGGACTTTATAATTCTTAACTTTGATGAAAATCCTCTTAAGATAAAAGAGAGATTAGAGAAAAAAGTAAGAGGGAATATAAATATTATAAATTTTAGTGTAGATAAAATTAAAGATCCTAGAATCTTTAATATCAAAAGTAACTCAGATTTATCAAAAATTGGTTCTAAAATAGATAAAAAATTTGAAAATGACAATATTCTCGTTTTTAAAGACATAAATCAATGTATAAAGAATTTAAATTTTCCTAAATCTTATAAAATTATTCACGGTCTTGTTAATAATGTTAAAGTAAAAAAAGGTATTGGCTTGTTCTTCTTTAACGAATCTAAAATTAACATACATTATTATAAATTAATTAAACATTTATTTGATCTTAAACTGGAAAAAAGTTCTGAAAGCTTTTTAGAATTAAAAGAAGATATAAATTTTCAAGTTATGATTATTGAAGACGATAAAATGGTTTGTGACCTTTATGAAAAGATCCTAGAAAAGGAATATAATGTAAGTAAAGCTAATAACGGAGAAGAAGCCCTAAAAAAAGTTTCATCTGAAATTGACTTAATTCTTTTAGATAGAAGATTACCTGATAAAGAAGGATTAGAAATTATGAAAGAAATTAAAAATAACCCTAAATATGAAAAAATTCCAATAATGATGTTAACCGGTTTAGAACCTGACTTCAACATAGATGAAATGCCATTAGAAGATTACTTAGAAAAACCTATAAACCCCTCAGATCTTCGTCAATCAGTGAAAAAAATTATATATAAATGTGAATACGAAGAAGAATACCAAAAAATTTCTGATAACCTACAAAAATATAATAAAATTCTAGAACAGGAAAACAATATAAATACAGAAAAAGAAGAAAAATTAAAACAACTGAGAAAAGATATCAAAAAATCAAACCTCAAACTTGAAAATGATATACAAGATATAATCCAAAAGGAAGGATTAAAATTACTTAATTTTTAACATAAAAGGTTTAGAACCAAGATTCAAGATTTCTTTGTTCACCTTTCTCGTATGTCTTCAATAATTTTTCTACTCCCTTACTAACTCTCTTTTCAGAAAAGTCATATTCATCTAACATTTCTCTTATACCTTCTGAGTCCGGTTTTTTTCTGGTAGTATCATAATCATTTTCTACATTTGGTTCTAAGAAAATTTTCTTAATTTCGTTGGGATCTATATCAAATTCATCTATGTAGTCATCAAAGGATTCATTTTTAACTATTTTGAGACCTCTTTTTGGCCCAATGCCTTTAATTCCTCCAGGATTAAAATCAGTCCCAATAAGTATTGATAATTCGATTAATTGTTCTCTAGTGATATTATGGTTTTTTAGACTTTTTTCCAGGTATATTATTTCAGGATTATCCTTCATTAAGTTCCTTATTGTCCTAGGAGATCCGTAAAGCAATGAATCATAATCTTGAGAAGCAACGGCCCATGCATCTCCTCTCGTTACTATATGTACAGCTTGTGATTCACCTTCTGTAGGAGCTTGAATTACTGGAATCCCCATTAAGTTCAAAAGTCTTTTTGAGGATTTTAATTGATCTTGTTGTATTTTAGAGCTCATTTGAGCGTATTTTTTCGCAGATGTAAATTCTCCTTTCTCTTTCTTTTCTTTCCATTTTTTCTTAGCTTCTTCCCTAATCTCATTTCGATTCTTAATTTCTTGTCTCTTCAATTTAGGATGTTCTCCATCGAAGACATATATCGGGGTGATGTTTTTTTCTAAGAGATTTAAATTTCGATAGAAAAGTCCAGATAGGTGGGATGTTACTCTCCCTTTAGAATCTTTTAAAGGTGTTCCATCTCTTTGTCTGATCGAGGAAAGGAATTGGTAAATATAATTAAATGCGTCAACAGCTATTTTACGGTTTTTAAGTTTTTTTATTGATATTTCCTCAATATTTACTAGAGTACTGAGTTGAACACCCATTAGTACCCCCTACGCAGACCTTACCTTTTTCGTTACGTAGCCTGCTATTCTATTTCTCATCGTTTTACTATTCAAATCAACTAATTCTTCTACTTTTAATTTATTCTCATCAAAGTCTTCTGTAAATTTGTCTTCATGTAATTTCATCAACTTCTCGGCAGTTCTTTTTATGTGATCTTGTCTTATTTTTCCCAAAATATCACCATTATTAGTTTTGAATATCCTTTATTAATGCTTCGGATATCTCCGGATCAATGGCTCTAGCACGAAGTTCTCTTAGAACTCTACGTATTGATAATTTCCGAGTTTTCGGATTTTTTTTATGTATTTCGTTCAATAATGAACATCCATAGGTTTGATCATTTTTGAAATTCTTATCGTTGATTTTATAGTTTTCTCTTTTCTTTAAAGATAGTAATGCTGGTAAATTAATTCTTAGAATATTTTCGTCCATGTATAATGAATGTGACCCGTGAGATATTAAATCACCGAATATTACTATTTCATTATTCTTTTCGGTGGAGTATTCGTATATTTTTTTCTTTATGAATTTCGAACACTTACCGCAGGGGTGATTTCCTTTTTCTATTATTTCCTGTTTTTTAGATTTCCATTCAGATGATTTTTCTATTTTAACATTTTTAACTTCTTTATTACCTTCCTTCTGTCCTACTGTTACTGGTATTGGTGTTGTATACTTTTTCATAATCTTCAAAGCGGTTGTACTATCTATTCCTCCTGAATAAGCTATGATCGGAGTTAAAGATTTATGATGGATAGAAGCATTAAGTAATGCTTTTGGATCGTCTTTTTCTTTTCTAATTTTTATTAGAGGCTTTAAGACTTCATCTATAATTTCTTTTTGGTCCTTAGTCTTAGGTTTAATTGTATTTATATTATTGATAGTGGTTTCAAGTATGTGGTCTTTCGTTTTTCTATTTATTCTATTCTGAATTTTTTTATTATGTGGAATTTCCTCCGTTTTAATTGGAAAACTGATTTTTCTTTCTGCTTGTGCTGGTTCAGAAAGACCATAATAAACTTCAGGTAAAATATTGCGTATTTTTTTATTAGATATGTTTTTATCAGTTTTATTACCTAATTTAATGGATCTGAACCAGGAAAGATGTAATAAATATCTTAAATTTAATCTAAGAGGATTCATCTGTATCGGTTTTCGAAAATTACCGATCTTCACAACTCCATCAGAATTTAAATCAGGTTTCAATCCTATTTTTTTTGATAAAAAGAAATCCAATCCTTGAAAATAATTGGGTCTAATATCTGCTTTTCCAATTTCCGTATACTCTGGTTGAAAATCCTTTAAATTTTTGAAAGGATATTCTCTTTCAATTTCTATTAACTTTTTTATTCTAGATCCTAAAGTTCTTAATTCATCACTTCCAGTGATTTGCCGATCTATTAACCTATAATTCTGGTTAATTATGATTTTCCTATTTTTTAAATCAAGTTCAGATAAAACTGTAACTTGTTCATACGGAATTAATTTTCTAAGCTCACCTACGACCTTTCCACTACCTATTATAGCGCTCTTATCTGATCTATTTTCGGCAATAATGTAAATTCTGTTTCTCTTAGTTAAAATTTCAGATATCCGTATAGGAGTATTTTTATTTCTTATATTATTAATTATTTGTTTTATCTGTCTTTTATTCATAGAAAACGGCTCAAAATAGAAAATAAAATATAAAAATTTTTATTGATCTTCAGATTCAGAGGCTACTTCTTCAGCTTCATTAAATTGTCTTTGTCCAAGATCCTTATCTAACATTAACAATCCTTGACCATTCTCTCCAATCCTTTTGACCTTAGCTAATACAGATTCGAATTGATCCTCTTCCTCGACTTGTTCATCAACGAACCAATTTAGGAAATTTATAGAGGCATGATCTCCTTCTTCTTTTGCCATATCCATTAAATCATTTATCATACTAGTAACTTTCTTTTCATGATCTAAACTTGTTTCAAATACATCCTCAACAGATTTAAATTCCTTTTGAGGCTTTTCAATAGTTCGAAGTTCAACTCTTCCACCTCTCTCATTCAAAAAATGGTAAAACTTCATCGCATGAAACTGTTCTTCCCTAGCTTGCTCTCTGAACCAATTAGAAAACCCATCCAAATCCTGATCATCAAAGTAAGCAGCCATAGATAGGTAAAGATAAGCTGAGTAAAACTCATTCTTCATCTGTTCATTCATAGCATCTTCTAAACTTTCAGAAATCATTTCAACCAACCATTTAATAATAACCTGAAAATGTTAAATGCTTTTCGGAATTGAAATCTCAATCCTGTATAGGCAAATTCATAGTAGAATAAGTCAAAACTCTTAACTTGCCATGAAATAGAATGAAGATACTTAAATAGTGAAATACTAACTAAAAATAACTTAAAGTTAATTTTAAGACTAAATTATATTGAAAATTAGATTCAATAACATTTTAAATTTCAAATTAATCATATAAATGAGATAAGCCCAATAATAGATAAAACTCTCTTTATAAGACTCTAGTGGAGAATCCAATAGTGACTTCCTCCCTTACCTTACTCACGTTCGTTCGTGAGGAAGGGGCTTCCAGAGTTCTAGGTCTTCAT
>CAYNOZ010000071.1:0-7269 GCA_964398955.1 uncultured Thermococci archaeon
AATCCAATCAACTAGTTTAGATAACTATTAGTTCTCTTGTTGTTTTTTTGGTTATTTTTTTGTGTTTTGGTTTTTAGTCTTCGTTGTATTCGTAGTCTTTTAGTATTATGCTTGTGCTTGTTTTTTGTATTTCTTCTAGGTTTCTTAGTTCTTCTATTGTGTCGTTGAGTCTTTGTATTGATTTTACTTTTAGGTGGGCTTGTATGTCGTTTTCTCCGGTTAGTTCGTAGACTTGTTCTGTTTCTTCTAGGGATATTAGTTTTCTTGTGGTTCTTGTTGTGTATGATCCGCTTTTTAGTGTGAATGATACCATTGCTTCTACTTCTTGTGGGTGCCTACTCTCTATTTTTAGGTCGAGTATGTTGTCTGCGATTTCTAGTAGGTCTACGTCTGTGAATTTTCTTTTTCCTTTTCCTGATTCTTCTTTTACTTTTTGGACTATTTGGTTTAGTTGTTCTTCTTCTAGTTCTATTCCCATTTTTTCTAGTCTGTTTTTGACTGCGCTTTTTCCTGTGTATTTGTCGATTATTATGTTTCTTTGTTGGTTCACTATTTCTGGTGGTATTGCTTCGTAGGTTTCTGGGTTTTCTATTACTGCTTTTGTGTGGACTCCTGCTTTGTGGGAGAAGGCGTATTCTCCTATTATTGGTGCTTGTTCTGAGTTGTAGATTCCTGAGTATTTTTCAACTTTTCTTGTGAGTTCTGGCATCATTTTCAGATTCCAATCTTTTTCCACGTCATATAGTCTTGTTAGTGCTACTGTTAAGGGGGATAGTGCTGTTATTCCAGTTCTTTCTCCTAATCCGTTAATTGTTACATCTATTAGGTAGGCGCCTGCATCGTAAGCTGATAATGCGTTTGCGACAGCCATTCCATAATCATTGTGGCAGTGAACATGTACAGGGATTTCCATATGATCCACCACTCTTTCAGTTAACTCATACATCGTCTGCGGTCTCATAGTACCAACAGTATCTGCAATACTAACCCTATCAGCACCAGCATCCTCCGCCACAGACAAAGCCTCAGACAAATAACTCCAATCAGTTCTAGTAGCATCCTCAGGAGTGAAACGAACACTTAAACCATGATCTTTAGCGTAACCAACACTCTCAGCAATCGTCTCCAAAGTTTCTTCTCTGCCTAGATGCGTGTTATGTTTCTGACTAATCTGGCTGGTCCCAAGGAAAATACCAACCCAATCAGCTCCTACATCCAAGACATCATCTATATCACTACTACGAGCCCTAGCATGTCCTAATGTATGTGCGCCTAAATCTTCGTCCGTGATAGCGTTACAGGCCTCACGGACATCATCAGAAACAGTAGGATGTCCAATCTCAATAATATCCACACCAAATTCATCTAACAAATTAGCAATTTCAACCTTCTCGTCAACTGAAAAATTAACTCTAGGCGTCTGCTCACCTTCACGCAAAGTCGAATCCAAAATTTCCATAAATTAAAACCTCCAACATATAACTAAATCAAATCTTATCAATTCACATAAATCATCAATTAATTAATCAAAAATAAATTAGAAGTAGATAGAAAAGAATCTGTAACGTTAAAAATTATCCTTGAGAGCCACTTGGAAAGCAACCCTCACAGAACAATAAAAATTATTTCTTACCCTTAAACTTGTTAAAAACAGAAAAACAGGTCATAGATCCAAGACTAACCACACCTTCAACTGCCTCAACACCACTCAACGAACAAGTACCTTGGATCATAATATCAACAATAAATCATCAAAACCACTTATAAAAGTTACGATCAACAACCCAAAACAAACAAAAAAACCAGAACAAAACCCAAAAAAAGAAAAATAAACAAAAAACAAACAACAAAAACCACATACAGAAAAAATTATTATCTTACATTATCTTCTAAGAATTCTTCAGCATTCTCCAAATGATCCTCTAAAGCCTCATCATTCATCCTACTTACCTGATAAGTCATTATCTTCATCCTAGGAATGTTTTCTATCTTTTCTTTGTTCTTTTTGATGAATCTCCAGTAAAGTCCATCCCAAACATCACACCAATCACCTTCTTCGTAGTGAGACATCTTCTTGATGTAATTACTGGAGCTAATATACGGCTTCGTCATCATTTCAGTCCAGGCATACTGGCTCATACCGTAAATATTCGGAACCATCACCCAATCATACGCATCAACAAACATCTCCATAAACCAATCGTAGACTTCATCAGGATCAACCTCTGAAAGCAACAAAAAATTACCTAGAACCATCAACCTCTCAATATGATGGCAATAACCATTACTCAAAGCATTCCCAATAGAAACATCCAGAGGCTTAATCCCGGTACTCGCATCGTAGAGACCGTCTGGAAGGCTATTATTGTGATCCCAGAAGTTAGAATTTCTCATTTTTTCTTCTTTAAATTCGTATAAAGCTCTTACATATTCACGCCAACCGATAATCTGTCTAATAAAACCTTCAACGCTACGAACCTCCAAACCACCTTCATTATCTTGATAATAATCTAAAGTCCTATCAACAACCTCCATAGGAGTGATCAAACCCGAGTTAAGACTAGAAGATAACAAAGAATGATAACCAAACTTAAGATCCTCATCAATAGCATCCTGAAAAGGACCAAACTTATCCAAACGATTCCTAAGAAAATCATCTAACAATAATTCAGCATCCCCATGAGTAACCGGAAAAACAAAATTATGTGGATTACCAGGATTTTCACCGAAATTCTCTTCAACATAATTTTTAGCCTCCTCAACATAACTATTACTGAAGTCCGGTATCTCCGGAGGTTCCTCGTCTACAGGCATCTTTTCTCTATTCTCAGGATCAAAACTCCACTTCCCACCAACAGGATCATCCCCATCCATCAAAACATCTAATCGTCGTCTCTGCTCCTTGTAATACTCTAAATGACGAAAACCAACATTCTCCAAAACAGACTTATTCCACTCCATATCACTAACAAAACCAGGAGAATCCAAAAACTCAAAACTAATACCCAAATCATTTTCCAATGAATTCAAATCCGTTTTCAACTTATGATCAATCGGATCGAACAACTTAGAATCATTACTGGACAAATAACTACTAAAATCTTCATCATAGCAGATGTAATTAGTATCGTATATTTTGTCTAATTTTTTTAGGAAGTACTGCATAGAAGCTCGGTGAAGAATTAACTTTTTCTTATTAAAATTGTAATCAGTGAAAAATCTAGGATGTTCAACCAAAAAAACCTCATCAAAATCGGAACCCATATCTAAAATCTTTTCAAACAACTGATTAGGAAAAATCAACAAATCGGACATATTCAAAAAGAACTCACAGAAAAATAAACAACTTACGGTTCAACGTTACAAAAAGCAATTGAATCCTTAATTAAACGGACTCTTATGAATTGGAACTTAAAACTATTTCAATTGAGGTTTATTTAGATTTTGTTTTATTATGGAAAGTTTACTAAACTTTAGATTTAATTAAATTAAGATTAGATAATATCTAAGATGGTGTTAAGACCGAAAAACTTATACTAATGACTCCATATATTTAAGAGTGTAAAGTTATTTTAATGAGGCATATTATGCCCAATCAAAACAAAAGATATGAAGGCAAAGTAATCAAATGGAACGAAAACAAATCTTGCGGATACATAAAATCCAAAGAAGCCAATATAAAAGAACTGTTCTTCCACGAAAGAGACATAATCCGAGGATGGATACAAAAAGGAGACAAAGTAGAATTCACACCAAAAGGGCATAGAGCAACCTACATAGAAAAAACAAAAGAAGCCACAATACTAGACAAAACAATAACAAAAACAAAACTAACAAAATACTCCATAGTAACCATAATAATACTAATAATACTAATAACAATAATAAAACTAATATAACCAAGAAAATATGAACTTAACAATAAAAATAAAATAATGAAATGATAATTTATACTAAAATAAAACTTTTAAAAACAAATTGTTGTAAAGAAAACTAAGCGTGGAGGGGAACACAATATATCACAACGGAGGAGAAAAATTACCTAAAGACTCCATAGCGGTGGGCATGGAAGGTCAGGGGGTCAGAAAATATTAGGTCTGAGTTTTCCGTTGGTGATATTGTAAACCTTTATAAATGATACTAACCTAAGCAATGGTTTTTCTTCTGTGAATAGAGCTGTTACTGTGGTTCATACCTGACTGATTCTGTTCTTTTGGTAATGGAAGTAGATTAATTAATTTTTTATACTTTATTCTTTTATGATATGTTTGATTTGATCTTTTTTGTTGATAGGGTTTATGGTTAAAGAATTTTTATTGATTTGGACTTTATTAGTATGTCTTTTTGAATTTAATATTTATTTTGGGTTTCTTCGAAATAATTTTCTGTTTTCATATGCCTTGAATCGGATTGAAAATATTTTTTAGTTTCTTTTTTTTGGGTGATTTTTGATGGTTAAGATGAAAATTTATTTAAATGTTCATAATTTTTGTATAGAAGAATTGTTGAGATTGATTGTCTTATTGATTTTATATTTTAGTGAGGATAATAGAGGTAATTATTAGTATCTATGGTTATATAAATAGGTTTATAGATCTTAAAGTTAGATTTGATTGATTGGAGGTGTTTAGTTATGGTTTTTTCGGGTTTGTTTGAGCGTGTGAGTGGTTTGTTTCGTAGTAAGGAGGATTTGGATTTGGTTTGTGGTCCTGTTGGTGAGAATTTGTATTATTTGGCTTTGCCTATTGTGATTATTAATTTGTTGCAGACTGCTTATAATATTGCTGATACTTTTTGGTTGGGTCAGTATTCTAAGGAGGCTTTGGCTGCTATTACTTTTGCTTTTCCTTTGGTTTTTTTCTTGATTTCTTTGGGTATGGGTTTGTCTGTTGCTGGTAATGTGTTGGTTTCGCAGTTTGAGGGTAGTGGTCAGTTTGGTCGTAGGGATTTTGCTGCTTCTCAGGCTGTTACTTTTAGTTTTTTTGTTTCTATTTTCATTGGTTTGTTCGGTTATTTCTTTATGCCTTTTATTATTAATTTGTTAGGAGCTGAGGGTGTTGTTGCTGTTTCCGCTATTAGCTATATGAGAGTTATCTCTATGGGTATCTTCTTCATGTTCGGGTTTGCTGTCTTTATGTCATTAATGCGTGGTTACGGAGATGTTGTCACCCCTATGGTTATAATGTTTGCAACTGTTGTAGTGAACATCATTTTAGATCCTATATTGATTAATGGCTGGTTATGGTTTCCTGAAATGGGAGTACGTGGGGCTGCAATAGCAACAATATTCTCAAGAGCATTAGCCTTAGTCACTGGATTATACGTGTTGTTTACTGGGAAGAGAGGTATACAGATTCATTGGAGTAGAATGAGACCGGATTTTGACATATTCAAGAAGATGGTTGATATTGGTGTTCCCGCTACAGCCGGTGGAGCTGGAAGAGCCGTATCCGTAAACCTAATAGTAGCAGTCGTAGGAAACGTTTTCAGTAACACAGTTGTATCTGGTTACGGTATCGGTGTCAGACTCTTTTCATTAATTTTCTTGCCAGCTATCGCTGGTGGATGGGCTGTATCAACTATGACCGGACAAAATCTTGGCGCTGAAAAACCACATAGAGCCGAAAAGGCAGCAAACCTAGCAGCAAAATACATGTTCATAATACTATCAGCACTAGGAGTAATATCATTCATTTTTGCCGGACAAATTGCAGCGATCTTCTCCAAAAACCCAGACGTTATCAGGGTAGCAACACAATTCCTGAGATGGGTTTCACTAACATTCGGCTTCATGGGAATACTAAAAAGCTACACAGGAAGTCTAAGAGGGGCAGGAAACACAATAGAAGCAGCAATAATATCAGTAAGCGTACTAGGCCTAATAAGACTACCAATAGCATACTTCGGATCAATAAACATAGGCCAACTAGGACTATGGATCTCATTCGGAATATCAAACATCCTAGGAGCACTACTCGGATGGGGATACTACCAAAGAGGAACATGGAAAGAAGCAGTAATAACAAAAGAAAAAAGAGACAAAGGAATGGTCGCAGAAGAATGCGACGAATACGAAAGCACAATCTCCGACTAAAAAAAAGAAAGAAAAATAAAAACAAAAATAAAACACCAGAAAAATTATTTTCCCACTTCAAACATCATGGATACACATATCGAATCCTCAACAATTATTAATAAATATTACGATGATACTGAAATTTTTTTATCTTTAGGTAGTCGCTTGGCATCTTAGTCCAATTTGAGACTTAAATTGACTAAAAAATAATTAGAAAGTAGGATGAAGAATAAAGCTTTTTAAATATATTTAAAGAAGTATTGGAACAGTTTGATTGGTACAATTTTTAAGTAGTTAATTTTGAGTATTTTTACGGTTTTTATGATCTTACATTTTTACATGAGGTGGTGTTGGTAGATATAATTTTATTTAATGGATTAATTTAGATAAGGAACGGAAGAAATTTTTAGTATTTTAAAGAATATTTATGGCTGAATAAAGTTAGATAAACATTACAAATAACTATAGAACTAACTAAATATTTTTTAACAAAAATAATCGAAATCAGATTGATATTTGATATTTTTAGAGTTAGAACTAACATTAGAGTATTCTAACTATATCTTTTACTCACCTAAATTCTTAAAAGGAGATAAATATTATTTGGATTTGATTAGGAAAAGAAATAAAAATGAATAATATAAATAATTAGAAGTAGTACTTATATAAATTGATTTTATTTAGAGGTTATAAAATGAGACACAGAAAAGCTTTATTCTTATTATTCATATCAATTGCTTTAATAGTTAGCTCTGCAGGAACAGTAACAGCATTCTCAGGCAACGGATCAGGAACAGAAGACGACCCATACAACATCACCACACTATCTCAGTTAAATGAAACACGAAACAACCTAACCGCACACTACCAATTAGTATCAGACATAGACGCCTCAGAAACAAGTACATGGAATTCAGGAAAAGGATTCAAACCAATCGGAAACTCATCAAGCCCATTCAATGATAGTTTTGATGGTAACGGTTACACGATCTCCAACCTATACATCAACCGCACAGAAACAAATAATGTAGGACTATTCGGACACTTAAATGGAACAGTAGCGAATGTCTCACTAAAAAACGTGGACATTACCGGTAACAACACAGTAGGAGGACTCGTTGGAAAACATGATTCAGATGATGAAAATATTGTGGATTCTTCCGTAACAGGCAAAGTCAATGGAAGTATAATCG
>CAYNOZ010000072.1:0-7085 GCA_964398955.1 uncultured Thermococci archaeon
TTCCATTTTTACCGTTGAATTTTAATTGTTAGAATTTAAGTATTTATTGGGATTCAATATGAATGATTATAAAGTTGGTGCTGTTGTGCTTGCGGCAGGAGAATCTAGTAGAATGGGTAAGAATAAGCTTTTATTAGAGATAGAAGGTAAAGAGGTTATTGAAAGAGTAAGAGATGAAGTTAATAAGGCAGTTAACGATATTTTGTTTGTTTTAGGGCATAATCCTTCTAAGAATATTCCAAAATTGAAAGAGATGGATGCTGATTGGATAGTTAATGATGAATATGAATATGGTATGACTTGGTCATTCGTGAAAGGGCTTGAAGCTTTGAGGGATGAAGAGTTAGATGCAGTTATGTTGGTTTTAGGAGATCAGCCTTTGATTGAAGGTGATTTTCTCAGTAAAATGGTTGAGAAATGGAGTGAAGAAGGTGGAATAGTTTCTCCAATCCATAAGGGCAAGAAGGGTCATCCTGTTTTATTTGATGAAAAATACTTTGATCAAATTTTGAGTTTACCTGAAGATGGAATTATTAGAGATGTTATACATGATAATGATGATGAGCTTCATTTATTAGAAGCTCCTAAATGGGCTATTATGGATATGGATACTCCAGAAGATTTTGAAAAGGTTAAGGAGTACGCGAATAATAGGTGAATCAATGAAGATAGTGGAGAGAGATGATAAAGAAGGAAAAATCAAATTGAAAGTTGAGAATATTGAAGATATCTGGCATGTGAATCATGTATTGAAGCCTGGAGATAAAATTTTCGCTAAAACAATGCGAAGGGAGAAGGATAATAGGGATCTTTCCAGATCTAAGAGAATGGAGAAAAAGCCGGTTTATTTAGGTATAGAAGTGGAACAAGTTGAATATCATCAACAAGCTGATAGATTAAGAGCTACTGGTACAATTATGGAGGGCAAGGATTTAGGAGAGCATCATACAATCAATATTGAAGAAGATAAAGTATTTACAATTCAAAAGGATCAATGGAAGGATCATGAATTAAACAGAATTAATGAAGCTATTGAGGAAACTAAAAGAGGGCAAGTACTAATAATTTCTATGGATAGAGATAAGGCTACATTTGGAGTTTTAAGAGGTTTCGGTATAGACATTGCGGGTACAATCAAGAGCGGAAAAGCAGGAAAAAGATACGAACAGGAAAATAAAACAAACTACCACGACCTAATAACAAAAAGAATGAAAGAAATCATAGAAAGAGAAAACTTAGATGTAATAATTTTAGGCGGTCCAGGATTTGCCAAGGACGAATACTTAGATAAAATTAAAGAGGACACAGAACTTCCAATATCTACAGAAGATACGGGAGCAGCAGGTGAAAGAGGTATATACGAAGTTATTAACAGAGGGGCAATAGAAAAAGTTCAAAAAGAAAACAGAATATCCAAAGAGATAAATAAAGTAGAAAAAGCTCTTGAAAGAATTTCAAACCAAGAAAAAGTTGCATATAGTGATAAAGTAAAAGATGCTATAAAATACGGAGCAGTACAGGAATTACTCATCCTAGACTCCAAGGTCAGGGAAAATGAAGAGCTACTACAGAAAGTTGAAGAAATGGGTGGAGAAGTCCAAGTTATAGGATCAGGACATGAAGGAGGTAAAAAGCTAAAATCCATAGGAGGTATCGCGGCACTATTAAGATTTAATATAGACTAGAAATAATGCTTCCTTTTTTAATATAAAGTCTATAAAACTTCTAAGATTTAAATAAGATTTGGATTATTTTTTCATGCAAATATTTTTGAGACACGAATAGGAAGTCAAGAACAAAATTATTAAATAAATTTATGTTATACTCTTTCTGGTGAGAGTTATTGCTGATTCCATTTATAGTCATTTTCGGGATTGCCTTAGCATTTTACATGGCGTGGAATATTGGTGCTAATGATGTTGCAAATTCTATGGCGACAGCTGTAGGAGCTAAAGCTATAACGATTAAACAAGCAGTTATAATTGCTGGAGTTCTAGAATTTTCAGGTGCGATATTAGCTGGTCAACATGTAACAGATACAGTTAGAAAAGGCATAATCTCCCCGACAATGAGTGCTAATGTATTACTATATGGTTCACTTGCAGCTTTGCTTGCTGCAGGATTTTGGATCACATTATCAACGTGGAAAAGCCTCCCAGTTTCAACAACTCATTCAATAATAGGAGGATTAGTCGGTTTCGGACTGATCTCCCAAGGAGCTGGTGTAGTAAACTGGACTAAATTAGGTCAGGTTGTTGCTAGTTGGGTCATATCCCCAATTTTCGGAGCAGTTATGGGTTTTTTAATGTTTAGCCTCATATCTAAAAATATTATTAATGCAGAAAATCCTATTGAGTCAACAAAGAATTATGGTCCGATATGGATAGGTTTAACATTTTTCTTAGTTAGTATGGCTTTATTTTTAAAAACTGTAAGAACTTCCAATATAATTTTTGCTTTGGAAATATCTTTAGTAGTATCTATTACATCGGCTGTAATAGGGTATTTTTTGATTAGGAGATATCTAAGAAATAAAAATGTAAGTGAAGATAAATTGAAAACTGTAGAAAGTGTATTTAGGAATCTTCAAGTTATGACTTCTTGTTATGTTGCTTTTTCCCATGGTGCAAATGATGTTGCCAACGCTATTGGTCCTTTAGCAACAATTTATAATATCGGTATGACTGGAACATTCCAATCTCAAGTTCCAGTTCCAGCTTGGTTATTAGGAATTGGAGGTATTGGAATATCTATTGGAGTTGCTACTTGGGGATATAAGGTTATAGCCACAGTTGGAAAGAAAATAACTAATTTAACGAACACATCAGGATTTACTATAGATTTTTCGGCAGCAACCACAGTACTACTTGCCTCAAGATTAGGACTACCTATTTCGACATCACATACAGTTGTTGGTACAGTAGTTGGTGTTGGACTAACTAGAGGAATTGGAGCAGTTGATACATCAGTAATTTGGGATATAATAAAGGCTTGGCTCTTTACAGTGCCAGCAGCTGCTATACTCTCCGCTTTAATATTTAAATTCTTTACGATATATGGAATTGTTTAAAGGAGGTGTTTAAATGAGAATTATATCAAATATTTTTGGTGAAGTCCCATTCAAAAAATTGGACGATCATAACAGAATTGTATCTGAATCTGTTAAAAAATTAGATAGTGCCTTACATGAAATCAATAACGATGCCTACAAAGATTTAAGAGAAATTGGTGAACTTGAAAGTGAGGCGGATGAACTTAAACACGAAATAAGAGATAAATTGCCTAGTAGTTATATTATGCCAGTTTCCAGAGGAGATCTTATTAGATTACTTAAAGAACAAGATGAGATTATTGATGAATGTGAAGAAGCTGCTGGATGGCTAATAATTCGTGAAAAAATTATGAAACCTGAAAGAGAATTATTTCCGGAGGAAATTTACAAGGATATTCTGAAGCTATCTGAAAGGAATAGAGAAGCAATAAAAAACCTGAGAATAGCCTCCAAGAAAATAAAAAATGGTTTAGAATCTAATTTAACATCTGAAATGATATCTGAGATACATGGCATTGTAAGAAGAATTAACGAAATAAAGGATGAAACGGATGATATAAAATTAGAGTTAGTATCCGACATATTTGACCATAAGGAAAAGTTAAATCCTAATGAGGTACTATATCTTATTAAATTAGCTGAATTTTTGAATTCAATAGCAGATCATGCTGACAGTACCGCAGATCGGATGAGGTTACTCCTAGCTAAATCTTAATCCTTTATATTAAATGATTTTAAGGAAACTTTAAACTTATATACTGGTATATCACTGATGATTGGTATAGAGGATATTTTTCAGGTATCCCCTGATAATTCCTTATTAATTATTTAATTTAATTGGTTAAGTTTGTCCTTTAAGTTATTTCGATTAGGATATCTCGAAAGAAATTTATGTAATTAGTTTTTAACTTGATAGAGGCTATTGAGACGATGACTGAAAAAATTGAGGAACTTTTGAAAAAAATAAAGGAACTTCAAAATTCTCATAATAATTTTAAGGAGAAAATTAGGGATTTAGACATTTCAGAGGATAAAAAGAAAGTTTTTAATGAGTTAAAGAATGTGAAAAATTTAATATCTGAAATATTGGATTCTTATGATGAATTAGAGGATCAGGCCTCAGTTTTAGGATTAAGGATACCCAAAAATATGCGTAAGGACATCTATAATATGAATCATCAGATCGATAATTCTTTAAATTTGTATAGAGAATCTGTTAATGAACGTTCAAGGAGTAAGCTTAATAAAGCACAAAATTCTATTAAAAGAGTAAAAAAATCTCTTAGAACCTACGAATACAGAGTAGATAACAATATTAGTGAAATTAGAAAAAAGGTCAAAGATCTAAATAGTGCCAATTCTTTAAAGGAAGAAAGATCTATTATATCAAAAATTAAAAAGGTCGAGGAACTAGAAGAGGAAGTTAAAAATCTCAAGAGTTTAGTCTATCATATGTATGTATCTGATTCATCAGCAAAGAAGATACATGAAGAATTAATTAGTTTCCATAAGAACGGCATGAAATGGGTAGAGGCTAGACAAATAGCTCAAAATTTTGATGCTAATGTTAGTAATGTTGAAAAAGTATTAAAAGGTTTAAATAATATAGGACTTCTCGATAAAAAAATTAGAGGTGGAACAAATGTTTACAGAGATAAAACAAAAAGTAAGGATTAGAGGAATCTACTCCACCACTTTAACTAAATTGTTTCTAGATAACAACTGGGAGATCGCACAACCCTCAGAAAAAATAAAGAAAAGATTTGAAGTAAACGGAAACTGGAAACCATTCAGCGTTGATATATGGGACAGAAAAGGAAAAAACGGAATAATGGTACAAGGAAAAACAGAAGAAGCTATCAAAACCCTGAAAAATCTTCCAGATATAGTAATAAAAGAAAAACCATACGAAATTGGTGGAATATATAATGGAACCATAATAAATAGAGATAATGATAAAATAAGAGTTGATATCGGCCCATCCATAGGAGAAATCACAGAAGAAGAAATTGATGAAAAAAGAAAAGAAATTCAAGTAAAAGTAGATGAAGTTCAAAACGGATTAAAGTTAAGCAAAGAAATATCAATTCCCGGGCCTTACTGTGTTTTAATACCTAATAAAGGTGTGAAAGTAAGTAGAAAAATTAAAAATAATAAATTAAGGGAAAAACTAATCGACCTTGGAAGAGACATAAATACAGACGATTGGGGGATAATATGGAGATCATCAGCAGCCGAAGCCAATGAAAAAACCCTAAGAAACTCAGTAAAAAAATTAAAACGAAAAAAACAAAAACTAGATGAATTCAACCCAGCTCCTTCAAAAATAATAGAAGGAAGAGAAATAGCTGAAATCATATTTACCGAAGAAAGCAAACGCAAACTTGATGAAATACGAAGCAAAATACTTCCAACAGTGAAAGGACACCATAAAATTAGATCAGCGGAAAAAGACCTTTCTTTCGGAGTTAATGTAGCAGAAAAAATTTTAGAAAATGAAGTCACCGAAAAACCAGTAGAAAAAGGGTTAAAACAAGCATTAATTGAAAAATTCTCAAAAGTCGGAGAAAGATTCTTCCTTGAACACGAAAAACTAGATAACAACTATACAAGAATCGGACCTGGAAGAATAATTAACTTCGATGATTCAGAAATAGAAAAACTAAAGATCACCTTGAAGAGAGAAATGAAAGGAGACAAATATGACGGTTTAAATATTCCAATAAAAGATGGCGACGTTGCTATCACAGAAATAGAGGAAGGTGAACTAAGTTACAAACATTCTTATTACTCAAAAAATGGAAGGCTTAAAGGCGAATACTACAACATCAATACTCCTATTGAAATCTATTCAAACCATGCTAGATACGTAGATCTTGGAGTAGATGTTATTAAATGGCCTAACGGTAATAAGAAAATAATAGACAAAGAAATTCTAAGTGAAAACTGGAACAAAGGAAAAATAAGTGAAGAAACCTACAATAAGGCATTAAAAAAATCTGAAGAAATATATAAATCTATATAATTTTCTATCTCTCTATTCTTCATCAGGCTCCTCGGCTTGTGATTCTAATTCATCCTTCAAACCCTCAATATCAACTTCAGGATCAGTGCCTTCATCTTTCAATTCTATTCCTAATTCACTTAAATCTTCTTTCAATACTTGCAATCTCTTTAAATCTTCTTGATCTAGCTCAGAAGTTATTTCTAATTCTTTTTCTTCGGAATCAAATTCGTAATCTACATCCTCATCAAAATTCTTATCAATCAATTCTTCAACCTGATTCTCAGAATCTTCAATCTTTTCAACTAATTCAATCTCATATTCCAAATCCTTTCCTGCAAGAGGATGATTAAAATCCATACGAACTCTACCACTTGAAACAGATCTTACTGTACCCCAAGCCCCGTTCACCTGCAACCTCATACCTGGAAACGGATTTATATCCTGATCTTCAAACTTACCGAGTGAAAAAGTCTCAAGTAACTTGCTTTTTCTTTCACCAAACCCCTCTTCCGCAGAAATTGACACCTCGTTCTCATCTGCTCCTCTCTCCTCTAAAAACGTATCCAAACCTTCCACAACATGACCAGAACCAATAATAATAGTTCTAGGTCCAAATTCTTGATCTTCCTGCTTTATACCTTCTTCTTCAGCTACATCCTCATATGTTGTATCAAAAACTTCACCAGAATCTTTAATTCTTCCAGTGTAATTTAGTTTAATCATATCTCCTATCTCAGTTTCCATAACTAATTCCTCCTATTGTCTCAAAATTTTCCTATTTAACTTAATGGCTAACTTACCGCTAGATTTTTTTATCATTAAGGTTCTTATTATCTATGAAGAAAATTTATTTAAATGAATTTTGATTTACTGAACAAATTTCCACTACACTGAAGCTAAAGCCTAAAACCTAAAAATATTCACCACAGCCCAACCTAAGTGATGAAGGTATTTTCTTACTTCTATACCAGTGTGACATCCTCCTCTCCGTAAACGGAGAGGCTTCCGACCGTTTTTAAAGGTTAC
>CAYNOZ010000073.1:0-6647 GCA_964398955.1 uncultured Thermococci archaeon
GATGATGGAAGCTCCTATTATATTCGGACAGGTCCTTAGTGTCTCAAACCATGAATTCAACCGATTATCTGTTTATAAACAAATTAATTATATTTCTTACTTGATACGGTTTATAGATGATTCATCTCCTACCTAAAAACAAAGATTTAAGGAAGAGGACTTCTCAACAAATAAGTTAAAAAGCTTATATACCAATTTATTTTGAGCCTTGATTAAATACTATCTACTCTTAAGTTTGATGTTACTTCAACTGGAGTAAGTAATTTTTACAAATTATTGGTGTTATTATGAGAGTGAAAGTTGAGACCTATGGATGTACTAGGAACCGTGCTGATGGAGCTATAATGGAAGGTTTATTGGAAAGTGCGGGTTATGAAGTTAGTGAAGATGGTGAGATAGTTGTTCTTAATACTTGTGCTGTAAAGGGTAGGACTATTAATCGTATGAGGTCGAGGATTAGTGATTTGGTTGAAGAAAAGAGGATAGTTATTGTAGCGGGTTGTTTACCTTCTATTAATATGGATGCTATTGATGATAGAGTTGATGGGATTATTGATGTTAACAATCTTAATAAGGTTGTTGAAGTATTGGAAGAAATTGAATCTTCTGATGATATTGGTGTTGTAAGATATTTAGATGATAATAGGGTTTCAAGTGATTCGATTTGTAAGTTAGATTTTTCTAGAGATCATACTGTTGGTTCTACTGCGGTGGTTCCTATTGGAGAAGGTTGTCTTGGTTCTTGTACTTTTTGCGCTACTAAATTTGCGAGAGGAACATTAAGAAGTTATGATCCGGATAAAATCTTTGGTAAAGTTAGTAAATTAGTTAATAGTGGGTATAAGGAGATTCAGTTAACTTCTGAAGATACTGGTGCTTATGGAAAGGATATTGGCCGTAATTTGCCTGATTTATTATCGGATTTGGTTGGAATTGAGGGCAATTTTAGGATTCGAGTGGGGATGATGAATCCTGACCAAGTTATGCCTTTTTTGGATGAGTTGATTAAGGTTTTTAAATCTAGTAAAATATATAATTTTCTTCATTTGCCTTTGCAGTCCGGAGATGATGATACATTAAGCTCGATGAGGAGGAAGTATTCTGTAAATGAGTTTAAGGAAATTGTTAGTGCTTTTAGAGAAGGTTTAAATGATCTTTATCTTTCTACTGATGTAATTGTGGGTTATCCTACAGAGACTGAGGATGATTTTGAGAGAACTGTTGAGGTTTTGAAGGAGATTAAACCTAATAATGTTAATGTTTCTAAATTTTTCCCGCATAAAGGTACTGATGCGTATCAATTGGATAATAGGGTTCCATCTGAAGTTACTAAGGGGAGGTCTAAGAAACTTGCTGATTTGAGAATGCAGATTTCTGAAGAAAATAATAAGAAATATTTGGGTGATGTAAAGGAAATTTTAGTTACTAAGGAAGGTAAGAAGGGTAAAGGTAATTATATTGGTAGGTTAAATAATTATACTCCTGTAATTGTTAAGGATAATAGGATTGGCGAATTTATTGAAAGAGAGATAAAAGAGACTAAGTCAACATATATTAAGACATTCTGATATTATTTGGATTCTTTATTTTCTTTAGACGCCCTAACTAATCCGTAGAACACAGGTTCAGGGTTTAAAGGTCGGGAAGTTAGTTCAGGATGGTATTGGGTTCCTATGAAATAATGTTTGTTCTCTATTTCTCCGATTTCCATTCTTCGGTCATCTTCTTTGGATACTCCGGTGAATTTTAATCCTTTTTCTTCTATTTCTTTTACGTATTTTGGATTTACTTCATATCTATGTCTGTGTCTGCCGCTGCATTCATTACTTTCATAGAGTTCTTCGGCCATTGTTCCTTTTTTTATGTTCACTTCGGATGATCCTAGTCTCATTGTTCCTCCTTTGGCTTCAATTCCTTCTTGGGTGGGTAGGAGGTCTATCACATTGTGTTCTGAGTCTGGGTCCACTTCAGCTGTGTGTGCGTCTTCGTATCCTAGTACATTTCTTGCAAATTCTACTATCATTAGTTGAAATCCGTAGCAAATTCCTAAGAATGGTAGGTTGTTTTCTCTGGCATATTTTATTGCTTGTATTTTTCCTTCTGTACCTCTTGATCCGAAGCCTCCTGGGACTATTAATCCGTTTATGTTTGAGAATTTTTTTTCAGGGTTTTCGGTTTTTTCTACTTTTTCGGTGTTGATCCATTTTATATTTACTTTTGTATCGTTTTTTACTGATGAATGTTTTAATGCTTCTATTATGCTATTGTAAGCATCTTCTAGTTCGACGTATTTTCCTGCTATTCCTATGGTAACTTCTTTTGATAGGTTTTTGTATTTTTCTACCATTTCTTGCCATTCTTTTAGGTCTGGTTGTTTTTTTTCTAGGTTTATTTCTTCTGATACTCTTTTATGTATTCCTTGGTTTTCTAGTAGGAATGGTACTTCGTATGTGTTTTCAACGTCGTATGCGCTAAATACTGCGTTTTTGTTTAGGTTACTGTATAAGGCAATTTTTTGGGTTGGTTCTTCTTCTAGTGGTCTTTTTGATCTAGTTACTATTAGATCTGGTTCTATTCCGATGCTTCTTAGTTCTTTTACGCTGTGTTGGGTTGGTTTGGTTTTTTGTTCTTCTACTACTTCTAGTTCCGGTACTAAGGTTACATGGACGAACATTGTGTCTTCGGGCCTATTTAGGTGCATTTGTCTGATTGATTCGTAGAATGGCATTCCTTCTATGTCTCCTACTGTTCCTCCTACTTCTACGATTGCTATTTCGTTGTCTTCTGTTACTTTTCTCATTCTTTCGCATATTTCATCTGTTATATGCGGTATTACTTGTACTGTTGATCCTAGGTATTCTCCTTCTCTTTCTTTTTCTATTACTGATTTGTATACTTTTCCTGTTGTTATGTTTTGTTCGAATGAGAGGTTTGTGTCTAGGAATCTTTCGTAGTTGCCTAGGTCTAGATCCACTTCTCCTCCGTCTTGGAGTACGAATACTTCTCCATGTTCATATGGATTCATTGTTCCGGCGTCGTAATTTAGGTATGGGTCTATTTTTATTGCTGTTACGTCGTATCCTGCTGATTTCATTATTAGTCCGATTGATGATGCTGTTATTCCTTTTCCTAGTCCTGACATTACTCCTCCGGTTACAAAGATAAATTTTGTCATCTTAGTCTCTCCTTAATTTAGTTCTCCAAGTGTCTTATTCTATGTGAAGTTAAGGGTACGTCTTTTAATGCTTTATCTATTTCTGATTTTGCTATTCTTTCCGCATGATCTTCTGATTCTGCATTAAATACTTTAATAGTTAAATATAATCCTACAAGCGCTACAGATCCTACTAAAAAAGCGCTTTCAAAAGGTTCTCCGCCATTAGGACTCTGAGAGTAACCAATTTCCACCTTAACATAACCTAAACCATTTTTATTCAAATTATTACAAGTCTTAGACACCGCAATATTTATCGCATCGTCCCTATCATCAACATCTCTCACAATAATCGGTGCTTCTAAAATAACCTCATAATCCATTCTATCTTCTTCACTCATCATCTCGCCTCACTAACAATTCATTCTCTATTATAAAACGCAAAAATTTCATCATTCTCAATTCTGAAAACTCCTAATCTCACACCTGCATCTAAAAAACCATGTGCATAATTCAAAGCTCCAAAAGCAGTTACAAGATCACCTCTCTTAATGTAATACTTAGCATCTTTAAAATAAGATTCGGCCAAACCCTCATAATCATCAGCAACCTCATATAACTTACTACCCGAAGCCGGTACAAATTCTATTTCATTTAAGGCATCATTTGCCATTATTAAATAATCAATTACCTTATCAGCACTAACCTCATTATCAAATTCACTTTTTGAATTCAATATTTTCAATGCTTCTTCTGTACTCACTTCGGAAGACATCAAATCACCATTAATCATCCAACAAATCTTGAGGACCATCACAAACTTTAACTAAATATTCTTTTTCCATATGATGTAAATCACCAGGAATAACTAAAGTATGTGGAGGATTTCCAAAATCTAACTCTTTTAAATCCCTAAAATAACCTGCTTTAATCATGGGATCCTCAGAACCAATCCTAGCCACACCAATAGCCAGAGTATCCATACCTAAAATTTCCTCATTTTTATGTTTCTCAGCCTTTAAAAGAATATCCACTGAATCACTCACTCGCATATAACGATCTTCTTCAGAATTAATATCTAAAAATATCATGCTATGAAGATTATTCTCAATATTCTGCTTAATAACATCATAATAACTAGTTGGAAAATAATTCCTCTCTTCATCAGGGAAAACTACCGAAGTAGACTTACCGAATTTATAGATCTGTAAACCTGTTTCAGCAATAGCCGAATATATTGAAGGAGCGTGAATCACTTCAGTTTCCATCCCTAACTCAATAGCTCTTATTCTTAAGTCTGTATGAGTAGTAGCTACCATTGGATCGCCTGCTGTCACGAAAGCTACTTTATCATTTTTATGTTCTCTCAAAATTTCCTTTATACCGCTTTCAACCTGATCTCTACTTAAAACATTTATTTCTTTATTAATTTCTTCCTCTAAATCGTTTATAGAAAAATTATAACCAAGAGAACTTGTATAAAATTCACCAAGCACTAAATCAGAATTCTCCAATACATTAAACCCTTTCATAGTCATATCATTCTTACCATTAAGTCCTAATCCAACTAAAAACAAAATACCGTTTTTATTATTGTTAAGCATTTTAATCAACGTTAATACTTGATCTCAAAACCTTCAAGGCCTTTAGGATCTTCCCATTCCACTTCCACATCTTTTACATTAGCTGCAGGGGACCCTTCATAAGTCCAGTCAACCATCTCCTGAACAGATTCTTTCTCACCTTCAAAAACAGCTTCAACACTACCATCACTCAAATTTTTAACCCAACCATTCAAATTCTTTGATTTAGCCTGATCTCTTGTATTAGCCCTATAGAAAACACCTTGAACCCTTCCATAAATTCTTACATGAGCTCTTACATCAGCCATTGAAACACCGTAAATAAAACAGGTTCTCAGGTTTTTTATTCTTTACGATAATCATCCATTATTCTAAGCGAAATCATTACTCTTAATTCTACTTTTAAACGTAAAAAGATAACTTCTAAAAATTGAATACATCCAATACAGATTTAACGGTTTTCTCTCCTCTTTATGAATTTCTTATCCTCATCCAATTCTTTAAAAACCTTATTAAAGGTAAACTTCAACCACAAAACTGTAATAACAAAAGTCAAAATTTCTGAAATAGGAAAAGCATACCATAAATCTTCCAAACCATAAAAAATTCCGAAAAAATACATAATAGGTAACAACAAAACCATCTGCCTTAAAAAATTCACAACTAAACTTGGAACACCCTTCCCAATAGCTTGAAAAGTAGAAGACATTACAATAGCTGGACCAATTATTGGAAAAGCCAAACTAATCTTCCTCAACGCATTCTGACCTATCATCACCAACTGAGGATCATCATTAAAAAGAAGAATCAATTCCCTCGGAAATAACTGAAAAATAACAAAACCAAGAGTAGAAAAAACAAAACCAACTATCAAACTATATTTAATCGACTTCCTCATCCTAATAGGATTCCCATGACCATAATTATAACCTAATATAGGCATATACCCCTGACTCAAACCAAAAATCGGCATAAAAACAAAAGACTGCAACCTAAAATAAATACCCATCACAGCCACCGCAGTCAAACTATAAGTAACCACTATCAAATTAACACCAGCAACCATAAAGCTTGCCAACAACTGCATTATCATCACAGGAAATCCTACTTGATAAATATCACGAATTATCGAAAAATCAAACTTAAAATCCTCAAGTTTTATCCTTATCTGATTATCACCACTAAACAATATATAAGCAATAAAAACACCACCAACCAACCTCGAAAAAACAGTAGCATAAGCAGCCCCTTCAACCCCCAACTCAGGAAAAAAACCAATACCAAAAATCAAAAAAGGATCAATAACGATATTAAGAACCGCCGATATTATCAGAGTCAACATAGGAGCAAAAGTATTACCCTCACCTCTCAAAATATTATTAACAATCATCGGAAAGAACATCGCAACTGATCCAATAAGAATTATCCGAGTATACTTACTAGCCAAATCAATTAGAATAGGTTCACTTGTAAAAAACATTATAATATCATTTGAAAACAAATATCCAATGAAACCCACAATAGTACCGAGAAAAAATATAATAATTAAAGCATGTTCAGCAACATTATCAGCTCTAGATTCATCCCGTTCTCCCAACAACCTTGATATTAAAGAGGTAGCCCCCACCCCAGTCCCAACTCCTACAGATATTAAGATCATTTGAATTGGAAAAGAAATTGAAAGCGCAGATAATGCTTCCTTACTAATATGGCCAACATATATACTATCTACTACATTATACAGAGCTTGAGTAGCCATACCAATTATAGATGGAATAGATAACTGTATTAACAATGATTTAATAGAATCTTCCCCTAACCTACTAGATTTTACTGAAAGTTTCATATACTAACCTCATCTTATCAGTCGGCTGGAGACCCCGTCCTTCAGGTCGGGGAGGAAAGCCACC
>CAYNOZ010000074.1:0-6341 GCA_964398955.1 uncultured Thermococci archaeon
TGTCGTGAATCATGTAGGTGGATGGAGCTCCTGATCTTTTCTTCTTATCCCTATCTTCACTATCAAATGAACGCCATTCAGGCCCCTGATCAATCACTTCATCTGATATGACTAATCCACAGTCTTCACAAACAATTTCCCCTTTCTCATAATCTTCCACAATATTCTCGCTACCACACTCGGGGCATTTCATAATTAATCCTCCAAATAAATTCTACCTTTAGAAGTTAATTCTTCTATACTGGAGATTTTATCCTCCAGTTCAATTAATATGTAAGGATTATCTTTAGGCCCGAAAATTTCTTTGATCCTTCCAATAACCTCTTTTTGATCAATAAATGCCTTCCCATGTTCTTTAGGAGTTTTATCGGACTGAACTATTATAGAATTGTTTTTATATTGTCGAACTACTTCTACGGGGACCATGAACGAAACCCTTTTAATAAAGGATGATTCCTTACTTATAACACTTTCGGTCTTCTACCCTTATAAACCTTTCGGTTCAAAGAAATCAAACAAAATATTTGAAACCAAATAATAAAAACTTAATAAAAAACAAATCAACCCTTAAAATCAAACTACAAATAAAAAAAGAATTTTAATATCTAAATGGTCTGATTTTAAGCTGATAAATCCTTCGATCGTTAATCAAACAGAGACTATGAGGTTATTCATTTGTCAGGGGATTTTACAACCCTTCCATTACCTGGAGGCATTGATCTCATAATATCGTCTAAAGAGACAGGTTTACCTAGTTTTTTCTTAACTTTCTTAGCTAAATCACTTTTTTTATTTTTTCCTGGTTCTAAAATAACATAATTATTTGTCCAACTTTTAATAGCTTCTAATGAACCTCCAACAACTTTTGGTCCATCTTCAACTTCTATTATTCCAATTGCAGCTTTAACAGGAAGATTTTTGATGTAATTTCTTTCACCTTTTATTCTAAATGCCCCCTTACCTAAAAATTCTCCACTAGGAGCTTCCTTAGTTACTTGATCCGGGTAGACCCAGTAGGCATTATCAGATCCAATATTTTTCTTCCAAGCTCTAGAATAAGTAACTGCAAACTCGCATGCTTCTTTTAAACTTTGATCAGAGATTTCATCGGATTTTTCTGATCCTTCCGGCAAAATATTTTCATCTTTTTTTATTGCAACGTGTGGCGCTCCATGTATATCGGCATGTGCGTAGAGATCGTTATCTTGAAGGTATTTTTTTACCAACATGTCATTTGTAGTGGCGTCTCTTCCTCCTATTACTAGATGCCCGTCACTTGAGATGAACCATCTGAATTTCTCATACCATTTTCTTTTCTTCCTTTTGTATTTGACCATTTCTTTTTCATCTTCAACCTCGATTTGTTCAGGTTTTTTTTGTTTTATCTCTTCCAATTCTTTTTTCTTGTTTTCCATTGCTTTCTTTGCTCCTTCTATTTTGTCTTTATATTTTTTTGATTTTTGATAGTACTTTTCAGCATTCTGATGCATTGTTTTGTCTAGGTCTATGGTTATGTCTTTCTCTAATGAGATTGTAATAGAATTGTTTTTAGGATCAAGATTTTTTATTGCTTTTGCAGCTTTTTTGTTTTCTTTTTTTCCTTTTTCTATTTGTTCTTCAACGTATTCCCAGCCGTTTTTTTCTTTTTCCTCTTGGATTTTATTTTTTAAGGCCTCAATTTTTTGATAATCTTCGTAGATAAGATCTCCAATTTCTTTGTATTCTTCTACGTTTTCTTTAAATTCAGTGATTGCATTTTGTTGGCTTTTTATTATATGCTCTAATTTATTTTTTTCCTTATTGTAGCTCTTTTTTTTCTTCTTCTGAACTTCTTTCATCGCTTCTTTACCGTAAAAAATATCTAAAGCATGATTAAAACTATCGTATTCATCTTTTTCAAGACCCTTGTACTTTAAATAATCGATAGGAACAACATCTTCCTTTTCACCATTCTTAAACACAATACCAGGAGACTTTTCACTATCCAAAAGATCCTTCATCTCACTATGAAGATCAATCAATTCATCATCAGATAAACTTCCAATCTCCTTGTTTTTATCAACTGAAGCTCTTAAACAAATCTCCTCCGAATGAAAACCACCCATATTAAACTCCTTAGCCATAATACTAACAATAGGACTATCCTTAAACTCAGATAAAATATCAACAAATCTATCATGATCTATCTCAGAAATCGAAGCACCAGCTTCTGGAAACTTATACTTAGACCCTCTCTTAATTGATCGATCTTTGTACTCTTCAAACTCAGTAGCTCCTAAAATCTCCATATCCTTATCACAGAAAACAATCTTCCCTCTAGGAAATAACTCAGCAATAATAACATGTTCAGGAAAGAAGATCTTCACAATACGATCAAAATCATGTTGTTCAATTTTTTCAACAGGTCTATTAGATAAATATTTCCTCATCTGCATAGCAAACCCAGAAGGATTACCAGCTTTCCAATAATAAGTGGCCTCATTAATTCTTTTCCCAGCCAAGATAAGAACATCCCTTCTACCCTCACCGGCCATATGAAGTTTAATTCTAATCTTATCCTTGGTATGATAAATCTTATCAACTCGAGCCCCTTCAACTCTTTCCTTCAACTCTTCGATAGCATAATGAACATCAACATTACTTAACATATTAATCAATACCCCTAAACCAAAAGAATGATTTTTAACTAAATAACCATCAAATTACAAACATAACATACGATAAAAAAGAAAATTTATTCGAACAAAAGGAAAAAATTATTCAATAGTTTCAAGGATTCCCAGTACCTCCCAGATCACAGTTCGAGTATGCATAGGAATATTCGGATCATTACTGACATCATCCAAAATCTCCACAGCATCACTCGCCCTAACACTAGGCTCCTTAGATTCATTCTCTAAAGCTTCAATAGATTCCTTAGAAGCTCTAACAATATTTTTCGGGACTGAAGAATCCTCAATAACCTGCTCCTGTAAAACATTAATAATCTCTTCCATCTTCTCTTCGCTCTCAGACATTATCGACACCTCTATACCAAATAAATGTAGAATTATTTATATATTATCCCAAATTACATTTCTATTCCAGAGTAAGGGAGAGAACCCCATGGCTTACCAGGAGGGTCAATCCCTTTAAACTTAAATAATAACACTACTTATTATTTTTACCCCTAAAAGTACCCCCTTTAGGTAATTTCTGAAGTATTGGAATATTTATGTTTAGATGATGAAAATAATAAAAAATATGATTTCACTCGAATCAATAATAATGTTCATATTTATTTTTTGATAGGTTTGTATGGAGGTAAATGATGAATGAAATTAGTCTTCCGACAGATGATGAAGGATTTATAACCCAAGAATGTCCTGAATGTAATAGAAAGTTTAAGATTAAGTATGAAAAGACTGAACCAGGAGAGTCTAGGAGAATTAGTTTTTGTCCTTACTGTAAGAGGGAAGGTAAAGATTTTTGGTGGACCGATGATCAGATGGATTTTATTAAGGGGAGAGCTACTGAGTTGTTGAAGGATGAGTTTGAAAAATATGCGAATGATTTAAGCGCTTCTAAACGAAATGAGGAAGAAATTGAGGATGAGTTCATTGAAGATCCAAATGATCCTGAGGAAGAGGATTTTGGAAAGGTTGTTAGGTTTGAGTGTCATGATGAGGAAGTTAAGATTATTGAAGAGTGGGATGATGAGGTTTACTGTATAATTTGTGGAGAGCCTATGGAGATTTGAGTTTTTTAGATTTGTAGTGTTCCGTAGCCTTTTATTCTTAGGTAGGTTGAGATTATTATTATGGTGATGAGTATTGTTGAGGATATGTAGTCTTTTTTCTTCATTTTTAGTTTTTTCATGATTGTTCTTTTGTTTTTAGATCCGAATCCTCTTGATTCTAATGCGATTGATAGGTCGTGCGCCATTTTCATTGATATTACTACTAGGGGTACTAGGATGGGTATGTGTTTTTTTGCTCTTTTTATTATGTTTCCTTTGTCAAGTTCTAGTCCTCTTGATCTTTGAGCATCCATTATTATTTGAGCTGATTTGGTTAGTGTGGGGATGTATCTTAGTGCTATTGTTATTGTTAGTCCGTAGTCGTATGGTAATCCGATTTTTTTGAATCCTAGTATTAAGTCTTTTTGCAGTGTTGTCATCATTAGTATTGATGATATGAGTACCATGTTAGCTATTCTGAATGCCATTGATGCTCCTATTAGGAATCCTGTTGTTCTTATAGTTATGAATTTATATGATAGTAATATTTTTCCTTGAGTGGAGAATATTGGCCATAAAATGAATGTAATTATTATTAATGGAGTTACAGGTTTTAAAACTTCGATTATGTTTTTAAATTTAATTTTACCTAGTATTCTACTTAATATGGTTTGCGTTATGAATATAGTTATTATTATGTATGGATTGTAGAATAGCAAGACTAGTATGATGACAGTTAAAACCATAAGAATCTTTGATCTTGGATCCATTGAGTGAAGAATGGATTTTTTCTTCAAATAGAGTGAATATTCAACCATCTCTTTCACCTTTTATTGATTCGACTATTTCTTTAGGAGTTAGTTTTGGTTTAATTCCTAATTCTTTTGATAATGTAACTTCGTCTGGAGATCTTAGACCGTAGGACTCTAATTTCTCGGATCCAAGAACTTCTTTCGGGTTTCCTTTCATTTTAATCTCCCCATTTTTCAGTACCAATACTTCGTCGGCATGTTTCGCTAGTTCTAAATCGTGAGTAACTGTGATAACTGTTTTATCTCTATCCTTCAATTCATCTATAATATCTAGGATCCTATTCATTCCTTTAAGGTCTAGACCTGTTGTTGGTTCATCTAGAACAAGGTAATCAGGGTCCATGATTAGTATTGAAGCTATAGCAAGTCTTTGTTTCTCTCCACCGCTTAAATTATGAGGTGAACGTTCTTTATATTCTACAATATCCATTAATCTTAATATTTCATCAATTCTATCCCCTACATCTATATCAAGATTATTTGGGCCAAATTTAATTTCTTCCAAAACATTCTTTTCAAATATCTGATGTTCGGGGTTTTGAAAAACGAAACCAACCTTCCTCGACATCTCAGCAATAGAATTATCTTTAGTATTATCCCCATCGACAATAACATTACCATTAGTAGGTTTAAGAAGACCATTAAAATGTTTAACTAAAGTTGTTTTACCTGAACCATTCTCTCCTAAAATAACAGTATTTGATCCTTTTTCAATATTGATTTCAATATTATTAATGGCCTTAACAGGATCTGAATCAGGATTATAAATATGTGTCAGATCTTCTACTCTAATCAACGCAATTCCTCTCCTTTTCTAATACTTCAATGATCTTCTCTCTAGTTAAACAGATTTTAGAGTTAAGGAGGTAAGATATTTCAACGTAGGTAGGAATTCTTATATTTAAATCTTTTACAAGTTTTTCTCTTTCAAAGAAATCTCTAGTTGGTCCGAAGAATTCTAAATTTCCTTCATTAATTGCTAATATTTTATTTGAATATCTTGATAAGTAGTTTGTTTCATGTTCTATCAAAATTATAGTTATACCTTGGTCATTAAGTTTTTTAATAACTGAAAGAACGTCTTTAGTGCCTTTTGGATCTATTTGAGACGTAGGTTCATCTAAAACTAAAATATCAGGTTTCATCGATAACGAAGCAGCAATAGCTAACCTTTGTTTCTCTCCACCGCTTAAATCTTCAGGAAACTTATTTTCCATACCCTTTAATCCGGTAACTTCAAGAGCCCATTCACTTCTTTCTTTTATTTCTTCAGGAGGCAACCCAAGCTCCTCAGGACCAAATGTAACCTCATCTTCAACAGTCATTGAAAATAATTGAGATTCAGGATCCTGCAATATAATCCCAACCTTCTGAGCCAATTCATAAACCTCTCGTTCATCGATATCATTCCCATGGACAAGTATCTCCCCATCACTTTCACCATCAATCATATGAGGAATAATACCATTAAAAGTCAAACATAATGTAGATTTACCCGACCCAGAAGGACCTATAACACCAACAAAGTCTCCTGAATCGATCTTAAAGTTAAGATCTTTAACCACCCAATCCTGATCCTTAGAATATCTGAACGAATAATCTTTAACCTCAATACAAGGATCATCTTTCTTATTAATAACACTTGACATCTTTTTCACTATTAATCTATTTAGTATTCTATAAAAAATTTAATAAGATTTAAGGATTTTTACTTCTTGTATTTCAATTTTTAACTTCTAATTGATAATTCTATAAATTTTTGTTGCATTATAGAATTATTTTCTCTTTTCTTAATTATTTTGGTGAGAAGT
>CAYNOZ010000075.1:0-6331 GCA_964398955.1 uncultured Thermococci archaeon
AATCGGTAACCATCTATCTCACAACTCTCTCATTTGTTGATTTTAACTTATAACCCAGAAGTCCCCCTCCTCAAATCTTTGATTTAGGTAGTGGGTTGGATTGGGAATACTTATAGGGTTTAAGATCTTATGTTAGTTTGTAAGTAGGGGTGCGGTTGAATTCACGGTTGTGGACACTGAGAACCTCTACTCAACTGTAATAGTAGTTCCCATCATCATTCTTTGATGATGTTTGTTGGTAAAAGTTCCTGTGGTGGAAGCAAGAACCTCTCAAAAAGTTTCTTGGAGACCACTCCGAGTGAGACCTGTGACGATGGTAAATTATTGTAGTTGTTCTGGAAGCCCTGATCCTTCCTTACGAACTAAGTGAGTAAGGTAAGGGGAGGAAGTCACCTTTCAGTGGTAAAAGGATTTGGAGTTGTATTTTGTTTTTTAAATGGCTTTCTGATTTCAGTTATAATAATAGAATTTTATAAGATAATATAAAATTTTATTGTACTGTTACACTTTTCGCTAGGTTTCTTGGTTTGTCAGGGTTGTTTCCTTTTTTTACTGCTGTGTAGTATGCTAGTAGTTGTAGTGGTATTACGGAGAGTATGTCTGGTGCATTTGATTCTGGTATCTCTATTAGGTGATCATTTGCTATGTCTTTTCTATCTGAGACTGTTATTATTTCTCCTCCTCTGGATTTTACTTCTTCTAAGTTAGATTTGATGTCTTCGAATTCTTTTCCTGACGGTGCTATAGCTACTATTGGTGTTCCTTTTTCTACTAGTGATAGAGTTCCATGTTTTAGTTCTCCTCCTGCTAGTCCTTCAGCGTGTAGGTAGCTTATTTCTTTTAGTTTTAGTGCTCCTTCTAATGCTATTGGGTAATATTTTCCTCTTCCTAGGTAGAATATGCTTTTTTTGTTCTTTATTTTGTCTGATAGTTTTTTTATTAGTTCTTTGTTTTTGTTGATTGTTTGGTTTATTTTGTCTGGTATATCTGTTAGATGTTTCTTGGATTCTTCTACTGTCATGTGGTTTAATTTGCTGAGTAGGTTTATGACCATTAGTTGGTTTGTGAATGCTTTTGTGGATGCTACTCCTATTTCAGGTCCGGCGTTGATGTATATGTTTAGGTCTGATTTTCTTGTTAGTGTTGATCCTTTTACGTTTACTATTGATATTATTTCTGGGTTTGTTTTCATTTCTTTTAATCCCATTAGTAGGTCTGCTGTTTCTCCGGATTGGCTTATGGCTATGATTAGGTCGTCTTCTGTTACTTTGTTACTTATGTATTCGAATTCGTTTGCTAGTATTGCCTGTGATTTTATTCCATTGTTTGCGAATAGGTATTCTCCTGTTAGTCCTGCATGTCTTGATGTTCCACATGCTACGAAGTATATGTTTTTTGCTTTCTTTATTTTTTTTCTTGCTTTTTTGAGTTTGCTTTTTTGGTTCATTAATGATTTTTTTGCTACTTCTGATTGTTCTAGTATTTCTTTTAGCATGAAGTGTTTATGTCCTTCTTTTGAAGCTTCTTCAGGGTCCCATTCTAGTTCTTTAGTTTTTCTGTTTACTATTTTGTTTTCTTTTGAGTTGTATATTTTTATGTTGTTTTCTGTTACTTGTGCTATGTCATGGTCCTGGAGAAATATTGCTTTTTTTGTTTTGTCGATGAAGGCTGGTGCGTCTGATGCTAAGAAGTTTTGTTTGTCGCCTTTGCCGATTACTAATGGTGAGTCTTTTCTTATTGCCACGATTTTGTCTGGTTCATCTATATGCATTATTAGAACTGCGTAACTTCCTTTTAATTTATTATCTACTTTTTTTGCTGATTCGAACAAGTTTCCGGTTTCTTCGTAGAGATCTTCTATTAGATGGGGTATTACTTCGGAATCAGTTTCAGTTGTGAAGGTATGTCCTTTATTCTCTAATTCTTTTTTAAGTTCTTCATAATTTTCAATAATACCGTTATGAACTACAGTTACTTTTTGATCACATGATGTGTGAGGATGGGCATTTATATCGTTCACGGCTCCGTGTGTAGCCCATCTTGTATGTCCAATTCCTACATTTCCGTTTAAATCTAGGAAGTTTTTATGTTCGTTGACTTCGTCGATTCTTCCAGATCCTTTTTTAACTTTCATGCTTGGGTTTGATAATACGGATATTCCTGCTGAATCATAACCGCGATATTCTAGTTTTTTAAGTCCTTTATATAGTAATTTGGATACCTTTCCTTGATTTATATTTTCTTCTGCGGAACCTCTAGTTCCATCGATGCATCCTATTATGCCGCACACGGTATCACCATAGTATAAGTAGACCGGGGTTTATATAAGATTATTTAAAACATTGATCTTACCACTATGAAAAAGTTTATAATGGTTGATTTGGACATAACCATAACGATACCATGAAAAGAAAACTGCTAAAAGAAGACGAAAACAACGTTTATCTAAAAGATATAAAAATATTTGAAGACCCAAACAACCTTAAATCATCACTAAATAAGACAGCCTGGAAAATCCTAAAACTATTAAACAATAAGCCTCTTTATCCAAGTAAAATCAGTGAAGAATTAAACATAAACGAACAAAAAACCTACTACCACATAAAAAAACTAAGAGAAAACAACCTAATAAAAGTAGAAAAAGAAGAAAAAAGCCACGGAGGAACATGCAAATACTACACACCAACATCAAAAGCCTTCGGAATAGAATTATCAGGAAAAGAACGAAAAATAAACTCAATAAACACCCAAATACCAGACAAAATATACAAATTCTTCAAAGAATTCATCGAAACAGGAACATTCAAAGGAAGCATAGTAGTAGGAGACCCCAGCGAACACGGCCCATTCCTAACATCCTCAAGAGACGGACACTACGCAATACACCTAGGAACCTTCCTAGGAAAATACGTAACACTAGAAAAAAGATTCATAGCAAAACTAGACACAGAAGTAAAAGCAGAAGAAGCAACCAACCGACACATGATACTAATAGGAGGACCAATAACAAACACAATAACCAGAGACGTAAACGACCAACTAAAAACCAAATTCGACTGGGAAAACTCATGGAAAATCAAATCACAAAAAACCGGACAAACCTACCGCGAAGACAACATAGGACTAATAGCAAAAACCTACGAAAACAACAAAGCAAGAATCCTAATATCAGGACTAGACTTCACAGGCACCAAATCATGCATAATAGCAATCACACAATACTACCAACAAATCCTAAAAGATTACAAAGGAAAAGAAATACATAAAGTAATAAAAGGACTCGACAGAGACGGAGACGGAAAAGTAGACGACATAAGAATATTAGAGTAAAAAACACCAAAAAATTAGAGAAAATTCAAAGTTCCCAAGAGAACTTCCCATTACTAATAAGAATTTCTCCATCCAATCTAAGCTCACTTTCACTCATATCCTTAATCATATCAACATGTACAGCACTTTGATTCTGTTCTCGGGTCTCACCAATATTCTCTTCATAAGCCCTACCAAGAGCCATATGAATAGTATCCCCCATCTTCTCATCAAATAACATATTTTTTGTAAATCTCTTTATCCCACGATTAGTACCAATCCCTAGTTCCCCTATTCTTCTAGATCCTTCATCAGTATCAATTAAATTCTCTAAAACATTTTCATTCCTATCAGAAGAAAAATCAACCACTTCACCATCTACAAACTTCAATTTAACACCTTCAATCTCATTACCCTGATAAATTAGTGGCTTATCAAACAAAATAGTCCCTTCAACACTATCAACAACAGGAGCAGTAAAAACCTCACCACTAGGAAGATTATGATCCCCATCAGAATTAACCGCAACCATACCATCAATACTCATACTAATATCAGTCCCAGGACCATCAATTTCAACTTCCACAGCCTCATCCAACCTCCCCTTCAATCTCTCCTGCTTATCATGAATTTCTTCCCAATCAACTAAGATAGCATCATAAACAAAATCTTTATACTCTTCCAAAGACATTTCAGCCATTTGAGCCTGAGAATTAGTAGGGTGCTGAGTAATACACCACCTCTTAGAAAGCTGTTCCTCCTGAATAGGCTTTCTAGCTTTCGAATACTTATTCAGCTTTTCATTGGAAACATCATTCATAGCCATCAAATTAGGATCTGAATTAATTCCAATAATAACATCAGACTCCTTCATAAGAGATAAAGTATGATCAGGACATTCAAACTCATATTCAAAATTTTTAAGATAAGCTCTTCTCGTCTCATTAGAAGAGAATAAAGTTACAGGATTAGCTCCCTTCTTAGCAATTTCCCTATTTAAAGCAATAACCAAATCTTTCGATTCTTCACTAGCGCTTATAACAACATTATCTTTTTCTTTAATTTCAGTACTCCAATTCACCAAAATTTTAGCATGTTCAATAATTCTACTATCCATCAAATCACCAAAGAACAACTAAGAAAAGAAAAGAAAACTTATAAAATTTAAGGAAAGAAGATCTAGTTCTATTTTTACTTTTACTCTATTTCTTCGAAATTAATGGTTACGTTATCTATATAATACATTCTTGTTGTTTCCCAGTTCCCCCAAATCCCTATCATTGCGTATAGTTCTCCTTTTGAACTACTTTTTACATTAAATTCGTAACTCTTTTCCATCCATTTGAATTCTTGAGTTTTGTTACCTATTCCTGTATCTCCTTGGAATTGGAGATAATTTTTTCCTTCATTTTCAGGTACAACTCCGGCAATTATTCTCCATAGGTTGACATCTCCCCAGTCTAGGCTTGCAAAATCATATTTTATTTCTATTCTGTAATTTGTGTTTGGTTTTACGTAGAATGGTTTTTCGATCCAGATTTTGCCTGCATCATTCACATTTTCCAGATAAAGCCTTATAGATGTGTTTCCTGCGGTGCTTATATTATTTGAGGGTTTGATTGACCATTCAACTGGTGGATTGTCTAGATCTGTTCCCTTGGGATACCAGTTATCCATACCATCTTCGAAAGAAAAATTTAGGCTTTTTGGTCTTTCAACAAAAATTGAGCGCTGGAATAACGTTCTATTATATCTGTCCTGTATTTTAGCATCGATTTCATATCTTTGTAGTCCTATATTGTTTAATTCTACTTTTATTGGGTTTTCAGATGTAATGTTTCTGAATTCTTCATTTTTTACTGTTTTTATTTTCTCCGAATTTTCTGTTATGTTGTAGGTAATTTTGTATTCGGCGGGTTGGTCTGTTTTGGGTATGAATTCAAATATTATGTCGTTCTTGTTTGTTGTAGTGTTCGTGTGGAATTCGGTTTTTTCTGGAAGTTCTTGATCCTGGTTTTGATTGAGGCATCCGCTTACTGCTGGAAGTGCTGCTAAGATTAGGATAAGGAAGATTGTTATTATTTTTTTGATCTTATCACCTTCTAATTATTTTTATAGTTATATCAATATTAGATTTGTGTTTTTGTTAGAAAAAAACCTAACAAAGATATTGAGGGATAAATTTCTAGATTTGATAATTTATTTAGTATAGGAGTCAATCGTTTATTTGTGATATTATGGAGTTAGATAAGGCGATTGATGAGCGAGTTTCTGTGAGATCTTTTAAGGATGAGGATGTTAGTGAAGAAGAAATTAAGAGGTTGTTAGAGGCTGGTATTAAAGCTCCTAATGCTAGTGGTTTAGAGAATTGGAAATTTGTTGTTCATATGGACGAAACTAGGGATGAAGTTAGGAAATTAGTTACTGAAGGACAGTCAAAGTATTATAGGCTTCTCGGTACTTCTGAAGAGAAAATTAATAAACTAGAGAAGAAGTATGAGAAGGGGATGTATGATGCTCCAGCCTATATTGGCGTTTACGTTGATAAGGAGGAAACGATTTTCAAGGATTATGATGAATTAGAATTTTATTGGAGTATTGAAAGCGCTTCTTTAGCTATCGAGAATATGATGTTGAAAGCGGTTGATTTAGATCTGGGGACTTGTTATGTGGGGGTAACAAATTTTCCTGAAATCGAAGATAAGCTAAGAAATATATCTAATTTAGATGAAAATTACTTTCTAGTCGGTATTATTATGGTTGGACATCCTAAAAGGGATTTAAATCAAAGTGAAAGAAATAAGAAAATTGAAGAAGTTAGTAAATTTATTTAAACTAATTTTAGATCTATTCTAATAGTAAATTCTTTTCTAATAAATTTTAGATATTCTAAATTTTTGTTATGTTCTTGAGAATTGTTCGAAGGGTTTATTTTGGTGCGGGGGGAGGGATTCGAACCCTCGGAGGTCTGCACCACCAGATCTTAAGTCTGGCCCCTTTGGCCTGGCTCGGGAACCCCCGC
>CAYNOZ010000076.1:0-6186 GCA_964398955.1 uncultured Thermococci archaeon
ACTCCGATTCCGATAATTATTAGACTTATAAAGATAGTTGGGAAGAATTGGCCACGGATCGGGTGCTTCAAATCATCAATAACATGATCTAAGTGACCTGCAAACCTGAAAACGGATAATGCAACATATATTATGTACAATATTATTGTTAAAATTATTATTGCCTGAGAAACTCTTAGAAGTATTTTTGATTCTAATATTCCGGAGATTAAGCATATTGCTATGCCCATTGCTCCGGTACCCATAGTTGAGCCGAACCATTGAGGGCCAAAATTCTTCACTATTTTTCTTAGTTTGGGTTCGGTCAACTGAATCCTCCTCTTAACTATTCTCTAGTCATTCTTGTTCCGCATTCTGGACATTTTTTCTCGTAACAGGGTTGTCCTCTTTCGTGTGGTTCTTCGTATCCGCATTTTGGGCAGACGCAGTTTCCTCCAGGTCCTAGGCCTTGGCCACCACCTTGGCCTTTACCTCCTCCAGTTCCTCGACCACGGCCGGTTCCTTCACCAGTCAAGTTATGATCGTGGTCCTCGTGGGAATGATCTACGTGTTGGTCTGTTTGTTTAATATTTCCTTCTTCCGGTTCTTCATTTAGTACTATGGCGTTTGTAGGGCATGCGTCTGCTGCTTTCTGTATACAGTCTGCATTCTCATCTATTACCACCGCTTTCCCTCCTTCCATCTTAAATCCTGAGGAACATATTTGAGAACAAGCTCTACATCCAATACAATCTGAATTAACTCTAACCATTCTTACACCACCTTAAAATCTATTAAATTGTGAAATATTCGCCTATTTAGTTTTTAAAGTAATTAAATTATTTACTTTGGTTTGGGTTTTATGTTGTTTATCCTTCTTTTAGGGGGTTTTGTTTAATATTTTTGTTTTATTGGGGTGTTGTTTTGATTTTTTTGTTTTTTTCGTTGTGTTTTCCACGATTTTAGGGTGTTTTGATTTGTTTTTGTTTTTGTTTTTTGGTTTTCTCTATTTGTTTGGTTTTGTTTCTTGGTTTGTTGGGTTTGGTATGATTGTGTCTATGAGTTTTCCTTGGATTATTGATGCTATCATCATTGTTGTTAGTAGTGTTATTGAGTATTTTAGTCCGAAGTAGTATATGAGCATTGGTAGTAGTGGTATTTTTATTGCTCTGTTGTATAGGAATATGGCTATTAGTCCGTTTTTCATTCCTTTTTGTTTTAGGTTTGCTAGGAGGTTGTACCATGCGTATATTGGTCCGTGGCTTATTATTCCTGTTGTTATTGCTATTAGGTATCCTTTTATTCCGGATTTTTTTCCTACGTATTTTGTTACTTTTTCTTTGTCTAGTAGGTAGTTGCTTAGTCCCATGAATATTATTACTAGTATGAATATTGGTATTATTCTTTTGGTTGTGTTTATTACGTATTGTATTGATTCTATGGTTTTTTCTGGGTTTAGGATTGCTGTTATTATGTATATTGTTATTATGGTTGCTAGTAGGTGGTGGGAGTAGTTTTTTGTGTTTTGTTTTTTGTTTTTTTGGTTTTTGTTGGTCATTGGATCACCTGTAGGTTTTGGATTATTACGGTTATTAGGGCTACTATCATTGCTAGGATGAAGCTGGTTATGTTTCTGGTTAGTGAGAATTTTTTTCCTAGTGTTTTTGCTTCTGCGGGGAATTGTACTGCTCCTACTGTTACCCATGCTATTATGAATGATGTTACGGCGTATAGGCTGATGCCTTGGTTTAGGAGTTCTCCTCCGATTATGTAGCTGGTTATTGGGTTTCCTGCTGATATGCTTCCGAATATTGATCCGATTAGTGAGTCTCTTAGGATGTTTCCTATGAATATTGTTTTTATGATTTCTTTGGTTAGGTATGTTTTTATTAGTCCTAGTAGTAGGATTACGCTTATTATTAGTGGTAGTGAGTTGCTGAATCCTTTTAATGCTTTTTTGAATGCTGTTTTTATGTTTTTATCTTTTTTTGGTGGCAATTGCTTTCACCTGTGATTTTCTTATTTATTTTTTGGTGTTTTGGCTGATTTTTTTGTTTGTTTTCCTTGTTTTGTGTTCTGTTGGGTTTATTTTATATTTTTCGCATATGTGAATTTTTTGGAGAAAGTTTATAATTGGTTAGATTTATTTTGTTTTTAGTTTTTAGGTTAGCCTTATTTTTTGGTGGTTTTGTGGCTAGTAGGAGTGAGGAGGATTATTTGGAGGCGATTTTTAATTGTGCTGGTGGTAGTGGTCATGCGTCGACGAAGGAGATTGCTGATGATTTAGGTGTTAGTCCTCCGAGTGTTACTGAGATGTTTCAGAAGCTTGAGTCTGAGGGTTTCATTAATTATAGGAAGTATAGGGGTGTTGAGCTTACTGATGAGGGTGAGAGGGTTGCGAGGTCTGTGAAGGCTACTCATGATAATATTAGGAAGTTGTTGAGGATTTTGCAGGTGCCTGAGGATAAGGCTGATGAGGATGCTTGTGAGATTGAGCATAAGTTGAGTGATGAGACTGTGATTCAGTTGGAGAAGTTTGTTAAGTTTCTTGAGATGTGTCCTAGGGATGAGCCGGATTGGGTTGATCATTTTAAGGAGTTCTCCAGATCTGGTGAGTTTCCGGGCGAATGTGATGAAATTTAGGCAAACCCATATTAATACCTAAGCATTATATATTAATGAAGAATTAGGATTACCTAAAAATCTTAATACTTACACACCAAATAAGGGATACCATGAGAAAAAAACTAACAGAACTAAGACCAGGAGAAAAAGCAAAAATAACCTCAATAGAAGGAGGAATAGGATTCAAACAAAAAATCAAATCCCGAGGAGTAAGAATAGGAAAAAAAATTAAAATAATAACAAGACAACCAAGAGGACCCCTAGTAGTGAACATAGGAGAATTCCAAATGACCATAGGAAGAGGAATGGCAGACAAAATAATAGTAGAGGCATAAAAAATGAAAAACATCCTACTCATGGGAAACCCAAACGTCGGAAAAAGCGCCGTATTCTCAAGACTAACAGGAGCAGACGTAACAGCCTCAAACTACCCAGGAACAACCGTAGACTTCTCAGAAGGACACGCAAAAATAAACGGAGAAAAATACGAAATAATAGACGTACCAGGAGCCTACTCACTAGAACCATCAAACAAAGCAGAAGAAGTAGCAACCAAAATGCTAGAAGACGGAGACATAGTAATAAACGTAGTAGACGCAACAAACCTCGAAAGAAACCTGAACCTAACATTCGAACTCCTCGAAAAAAACATACCAATGATCATAGCCCTAAACATGTGGGACGAAACCCAACACCAAGGAATAAAAATCGACACAAACCAACTCCAAAAAGAACTAGAAGTACCAGTAATACCAACCACCGCCCTAACAGGAGAAGGATTCAAAGAACTAGTAAACAACCTAAAAAACGCAAAAAAAGGAAACCAAAACCCAAAAACCGAAGACGAAAGATGGAAAAAAGTAGGAGAAATAGTAGAAAAAACCCAAACAATAAAACCAAAACAACACACCCTAAAAGAAAAAATAAGCGAAGCAACCATCAAACCACACACAGGAATCCCCATAGCAATCCTAATCATATTCCTAATATTCAACCTAATAAGATTCATAGGAGAAACCATAATAGCACACATAACAGAACCCCTCTTCAACACATTCTACACACCCATCATAATGTACATAAACCAACAACTAGGCCAAGGACCCCTACAAAACATCCTAATAGGAGACCTATTCCAAGGACAAATATCCTACATGGAATCAATGGGACTCCTAACAACAGGAATCTTCGTACCCTTCGCCTCAGTACTACCATACATAATAGCATTCTACTTCGGACTAAGCATCCTAGAAGACACAGGATACCTACCAAGACTATCAACCCTACTAGACAACATATTCCACAGACTAGGAATGCACGGACACGGAATAGTACCAGTCTTCCTAGGACTCGGATGCAACGTACCAGGAGTACTATCAACAAGAACCCTAGAATCAGAAAAACAAAGATTCATATCAGCAACCCTCCTATCAATCTCAGTACCATGCATGGCCCAAACAGCAATGATCTTCGGAATCCTAGCCCCATACGGACTAAAATACATATACCTAGTATTCGGAACACTATTCCTACTATACATAGGAGCAGGCCTAACCCTAAACAAACTAATAGGAGGAGAAAGCCCAGAAATATTCCTAGAAATACCACCATACAGAAGACCAACCCTCAAAGTCCTACTACAAAAAACCTACATGAGAGTAAGATGGTTCATAAAAGAAGCAGTACCATACCTATTCCTAGGAATACTAATCCTAAACGTACTATACCAATTCAGAATAATACAAAACATAGGAAACCTAACCTCACCAATAATAGTCGGACTATTCGGACTACCCGAAGGAGCAGTATCAGCACTAGTAATAGGATTCCTAAGAAAAGACCTAGCAATCGGAATGCTACTAGGACTAGGAATGAAACCACTACAACTCGTAATAGCATCAACAATCCTAACAATATACTTCCCATGCGCAGCAACATTCGCCACACTAGTAAAAGAACTAGGACCAAAAGACCTACTCAAATCAATAACAGTAATGATAACAGCAGTACTAATAATAGGAACCCTAATGAACATAATACTACTATAAAAACAAAAAAACAACAAAAAACAAAACCAAAACAAAAACAACAAAACAATAAGCAAAACAACCATAAACATAATTATATAACTTATCTAAGAATTAAGAATTTTTGAAGGTGTTAAATTGGTAACATTCGGACCCGTACCCTCAAGACGCCTAGGAAGAAGCCTAGGAATAAACAACATACCACCAAAAAAATGCACCTACTCATGCATATACTGCCAACTAGGAATAACCGAAGAAATGACCACAGAAAGACAAACCTTCTACAAACCCAAAAAAATCAAAGAAGAAGTAGAAGAAGCAGTTAAAAACCTAAAACAAAAAAACGAAAAAATAGACTACCTAACATTCGTACCAGACGGAGAACCAACCCTAGACAAAAACCTAGGAAAAACAATCCAACTACTAAAACCACTAAACATAGACATAGCCATAATAACAAACTCCTCACTAATCACAAACAAAGAAGTACAAAAAGACCTAATGAAAGCCGACTGGGTATCCCTAAAAATCGACGCAAAAACCGAAAAAACCTGGAGAAAAATAAACAGACCCCACAAAAACCTAAACCACAAAGAAATCCAAAAAGAAATAAAAACATTCGCAAAAAAATACCAAGGAAAACTAAACACAGAAACAATGCTCGTAAAAAACGCAAACGACAACAAAAAAGACCTAAACAAAACCGCAGGATACATAAAAAAAATTAATCCAAACAAAGCATACATATCCATCCCAACAAGACCACCAGCAGAAAAAACAGTAGAAAAACCAACAGAACAAAAAATAAACCAAGCATACCAAATCTACACCAGCAAAAACATAAACGCAGAATACCTAATCGGATACGAAGGAAACCAATTCTCATCAACAGGAAACTTCAAAAAAGACATCCTAAACATCACATCAGTCCACCCAATGAGAAAACAAGCAGTAAAAAAACTAATAAAAAAAGACAACGCCAACTGGAACCAACTAAAACAACTAATAAACCAAAACAAAATACAAAAAACCCAACACGAAAACAAAACCTACTACATAAGAACAATCAAAAAAACATAGAACATAAAACACCTAAAATCATAAGCAAAAACCTTAAAACGATTCAAAAAACCCTATTAACTCACCCGTACATCAACACCTACAACAAATCCACCAATAATCCCCGTAATAGATCTAATTCACCATAACATAACTATTCTATTTTGCAGCAACAGTAGTCTTAACTAAATGGCTTGCAGAATACATATTTCTAAACTGTCTAAGAATAATTCCACCCTCATTCTTCAAATTACAGTTTAGATGAAAATTTATTTTAAATAAAAAACATTCAAATCATAAAATATATTATTTTCAGAAAATTTCGAATTAAAAAACCTAACAAATATAAAAATACTACTCCAAAATGAAAAAATCTAGTAATAATGAACTAAAAATAACTAAAACTCTTCATATTATAAAATTTTAGTCTTAAAAATGTTTAAAGTATTGAAAGGAAAAAAGATAAAATTTAATTATTTTCCATCCATTCTCTACC
>CAYNOZ010000077.1:0-5640 GCA_964398955.1 uncultured Thermococci archaeon
TGATGTTGCACACTTAGGAACTACGGTGTGTTTCGTCCATCTGAACTTCCAGAGCTTGGAGCTTGGGAGGCACTCCAAGGTGTCTATCAAACACTCAGCCCCGAACGTAGCTCATTTGCCTCCTTCCTTTGGAGACATCGCTTAGGCTAATCTCCTACCAAGCCCCGTCCCTCTGGGGCGGGGTAGTTGACTCTACTAGACCCCCGTAATTTTGCTATCACCACGGGTTCTCATCAAACTATTGGGTACAGTGTTATTCACTGTACTTTTAGTGCTACCAACTTTTTAAGTATCATAGCCTGATTTATTATAGTATTTCAAAGTATAAGTACTTTTCTGATCATATAGATGAATTTTATGGTAATTAATAAGCTTTTGTTAATTTCTATGTAAATTTCGTTTTTGATTATTCTTTAGTTCTTTTTGAGTTTCTAATTTTTGATTTTTAGTTTTCATGGTATTTCTTACCTTTAACCAGATACTTTTGTTTAGATATTTTGGTATTTTTTCCCAAATTTTTTCTTGATAAGGTATGGATAATTTAACAGAATCATTTATATCTAAAAATTTTATTTGGTCATTTTTTGTCACATAGGAGAATTTTTCTTTTCTTAGATCTTTATCTATTAGATCTTTTTCTTTTAGGTTTTCAAATTGATTTATATTGTACACAAGGTTTTCATCTGGTTGAGGGGTGTCTTCATATCTGAAAGATATTTCCCATTGATCGCTTAATTTCAACTTCTTCCTCGGTATTTCTTTTTCTTCTTCATTTAGAATTGGTTTTAGATGATCATAAAAACCTTCTTCATTTTCTATCCTTTTTTTACAGTTTGCACAAACCGTTATGTATTTCTCAGGGATAAAGCTAAATTTGAATTTCTCTGTATATTCATCAAAACCGCAAATAACACATTCAGAAGTCATTTTCAATCACTTAAATTTATTGAAAATATTTTTTATTAGTTTAAATCATTTTTAGTTTATGAAGTCTTCTAGTTTTTGCTGAATTTTTGAAGGTTTTTTCCCAAGATTTCTGTCGTATTCTTCTAATGCTATTTCCAATTCTCTTAATGTATTTACATTATTCTTTCTTAGGTTCTTCAGTTTTTTGAGGTATTTTTTGTATCCTTCAATATTCATTTTCCTTAATAATTCTAATGATTGATGATAATCTTGATAGTTCTTAAGATTATTATTTATCCAAATTAGAGTTCTTAATGATCTAAATGAGTAAGTACAGTATCTTTCAGGATTTAAGACAGTTATTACAGTAGTTGCTACCGGAGTTCCAACTCCTTTTAACCTTGTAAGCTCTTCAATCATTTCCTCTGTCGAATTTTCATTAATAATCTTTTTTGATATATCTCTAATTTCTTCTTCTGAATTTTCCATAAACCATTTTCTAGCTCTAGGAGCTCTAAGAACTCCAATGCTTATAAATTCCTCTTTTTTTAAATAACCACGATCGTTAAATACCTCAGAAGCTGATTCAAAAAGTGGAGACCTATCAAAATCCTTCTTATCATCAATAAAATAAACAATATCATCATCATAATTCCTTAAAAACCTTTTTTTCCAATAATCAACATCAAAAGGAATAAAATCCAATTATAACACCACTAATAACAAAACCATTTAATGACTGAAGATTTAAATCACTTATTATTTATTAATAAGATAATATTTCATTAAACTAAAATAAGTTCAAAAAAGAGATATTTCGAAATTTCAGTTTATGAGCTTGATTCCTTCAGTAACTATTCAAATAACCAACAAATAATAAATATGGATCGTAGATCTGTGAAATGATCCTCTCAGAAAGGTGTGGGGTTTTTCTGCGGGCGATTCTGCCTTTCCATCGGGTTTCTCTCATGCACCCGGTCAGCAGGGAACTTGCGCTTTGAACGGTACTATCCTGCGTGGGTGGCAGGGGGTTTGGTCTTCCTGACATGTCAGGACTGTTAAAGGTCCTTGGTAGCTTCACTAAGACGCCAACTATCTCAACCTAACGGTTTCTTGAGAGGTGGAGCATGTAAAGCACCCAAAAGGGTCACTTTTGGGAGTAAAAACAATATGTAATAAAAGCTTTTAAGTTTAACGGGATTCACGCCTCACGGCAAGCTGTGGGGTTCTCTCCCTTATCCTATTATAGAGAATTTTTGTGTTACATTAAAGGAAAATCTTAAATATAATTAATTTTATTAATATAAGGAAAACTCTTTCTTTTAATTAAGGGGGTTTTAAATGGCGATAAATAAAATTCTGGATGAAATGTCTAAAAATCAATGGCATGAGGCGAAAGAAGTTGCAAACAAAATAGATTATGATAAGGAAGAGATAAAAGAAATAATACACTCAATGGAAAAAATAAATCTAGTAAAAACAAACGGAAAGAGCACCTTGGAAATAAAACTAACAGAAGAAGGAAAGGAATTTAAAGAATTACCTAAAAAATCTTAAAATTAAATAAAAAACCAATCAAATTCCATCTATTTTTAATAGAAATTAAAAACTGTTTATCAAGATTCATCAGGCGATACTAAGCAAATCAAAAAAAAAAAAAAAACGATTAACATTGGAAATCTATCCTCCAAACAATCTCAAAAATGGACCGAAATAGATGATGAGCTGGGACTTACTAAAAAATTTTAAACTATGACTTTTTTATATTGTATAATGAAGAGATTTATTTGCGATAGATGAGTTTGCGTGTTTGTTATCTTATCAATTTAAAATGTTTATGAGATTTAATATATTTTAAATTAATTTTTAATGTATAATATGTGATGAGGGCTGATTATATGTTAAATTTTGGTTTTTGGTAAATGATTTTTGTGGAGGATTTTTTTATGGTTGATTATGGTTTGTATTTATGTATAGAAGAGTATTTGGGTTTAGATGATCCTTCTGAGGTTTTTGATGAGGATAAAGATTTACTTAAGCCTGTTGATGATGTGGAAGAGAGGGTTGATAGTATTGAGGGTAAAATTAATGATGAAGAGAGAAAATTGGAGAATTATCAGGGAAGATTAGATCGTTATAAGAGGTTTCAAAGAAGTGAAGAGAAAATTCAAAATCTTGAAGAGAAAGTAATGAATACTCAAGAAAGAGTTAAGATTCTTAAAAGAAAGAAACAAAAGTTTAAAAAAATTTACAACTTAATTACAAACTTAAATTATTTAAAAAATAATAAAAATAAATTAGAAGAACAAAACTACTGGGAAGAAATACTTAAAACAGATCAAAAATTTATGAAACCCTTACTAGTTAAACATGAAAGAATATTCCCAAAATTAATAAGAAAAACCAAAACAAGTGATAAAACCCTTAAAGAAGTAATCAAACAAACTACAGAAATAAGTGATAAAAATCAATTAATCTGAATTCTCGATCTCATCAATCCAACCAGAACTAGTATCTTCCATCTTATCAAACTTTGCAATATAAGGTTTTATATCTAAAAGAGGAGTATCATCGAACATATCAACATTACGAACTTTCAAAACGTTCCCCTCACGACTTAATAATTCTAAGATCGACATTCCAATAGGATTAGGCCTATTAGGAGATCTAGTGGCAAAAGTTCCATGAATCTTGTCATCTAAATAAGGTTTGACTGTTAATCCCTTAGATTCTAATTCAACAGTCTCTTTTTCAGATTTTTCAACCTTTTTATGTAAATAATATATTACATATACATGGGAAAATCCTTCAATATCCTTAATAGCGTTTTCATACTTTTTATTAATTTCTATTTCCCCAACAGCATCTGATTTATGGGTTTGAAAGGGAATTTCAGAATCTTTTTTGAATGGAGTGTGTATAGTACCTATTGATTTAAATTTCATGTTATCATCTTCCTTTTTGTTAAGTTTCTATCTTTTAGACTTTTGAAGTTGTATTTCTATTTTTTCTCCGTTTGTATTTGATGTAGTAAATTTGATTTCTCCTTTGTAGTTTTTTATTATTTCTCTTGCTGCGAAGTATATTGGCCCTCCTATTCCTGATGTTTCTCCTGTATAGGTTTGTTGAGAAAATTTTTGCTTGGCGGGTTGGGGTATTGTTTTTCCATCGTCTTCTATGCTTATTACAATTTTTTTAGGTTTTTCTTTTCCTATTAAGTTTATTTTAGAGGCATTGGATTTCTGGATTCTTGTTTTAATTAATTTGGGCAATATTTTTTTTAGGGATGATCCTCCTAGTGCTTTTGTCTGGATTTTATCTAACTTTTTATTGATTTTAATGTTTTTTTCTTCACATAATTTTTGATATTCTTTACACGTTTCTTTGATTAATTTGACGATATTTATTGGCTTTGTTGGTTCTTTCTCTGACTGATGTACCTTCATTAATATTTCAATTAAGTTTTGTCCTTCTTTGTTTATTTTTATTGCTTTTTGAATGAGTTTTAGTTCTTCATTTTTTATATTCTCTTTTGCTAGTTGCAAGAATCCAGTAGAGGTTTGTAGTTTGTTGTTCATGTCTTGTCTTAGTAATGAGTAGAGAAATTCTCTTCTTTGAAATTGTTTTCTATTTGATATGTTTCTGACTACGCTTAAAATAGCTTTTTCTCCTCTGAAGTCCATTAAGTTTGAATTTACTTCAACAGGTACTTCTTCTTTATTTTTAGTTAAGTCAGTTGTTTCGAATACTAAGTGTCCATGTTTTTTAATTTTTTCTATTCTTTCATTAATTTCTTCGGTATTAGATGAGGAAATTATTTCATTCAAGGATTTAGAGAGTAGTTCCTCTCTGGAATATTCGAAAAATTCACTTGCTGATTTATTGAACTCTAAAATTTTTCCTTTAAGATTATAAATTATTATTGGATCTTTAATAGAGTCTAATATGAGTTTATATTGATCTACGTTTTTTTGAAGTCTTTTTCTCCATTTTTTCTCTTCTTGTTTAGCTCTTTTTCTATCATTTATATCGATGAGTAGAACAGTCACTTTTGCAGGTTCCCCATTACTGTACCGATCTGTTATTTTACCAGTATCTTCAACCCATTTGTAACCGTTTTCTTTGGTTTTTATTCTGTATTCTGCTTCGTATTTGTTCTTTCTTCCTTCTATATGGTTTTCCATTGCTTTCTTTGTGTCTTCGTAGTCTTCAGGGTGTATTAATTCAGTGAAATCTTCATAATGATCGAAATTCTCAGGCGAATAACCTAAAATCTCCGCTTTTGGTTCGGCATGACAAACTTTTTTAGAGGGTAATTCCATTTCCCACCAAGCTAGATTCCCTTCTCCCATCACAGCTTCCAGCCTTTTTTTATATGATTGGAAATCTTCATTAATATCATTAGCCAAAATATTCACCTGTGGCAGTAATTCAAATATTTCAGAAATTATGACTCTAAAAAAGAGTTTAATTTAACTTATAACCGAGAAGTTTCCTTCCTCAAATCTTTGATTTAGGTAGTGGGTTGAATCGGTATACTTATAATGTCTTAGTACCCTATGTTAGTTTGTAAGCAGGGGCGCGGCTGAATTCACGGTTGTGGACACTGGGAACCTCTGACCAACTGTAATAGTAACTCCCATCATCTTCTTTGATGATGTTTGTTGGTAAAAGTTCTTGTGGAAGAAGCAAGAACCTCTCAAAAAGTTTCCATGAGAAGACCACTCCGAGTGA
>CAYNOZ010000078.1:0-5560 GCA_964398955.1 uncultured Thermococci archaeon
AATTCTGGATACTTTTTATTAATCTCTGACAACATACTAACTATAATTAAACCATTAGACTTATAACTTTTTTTCCATCTAAAAATCAGGAATCAAAAATGGATCTAGAAAAAAAATATAAGAAAAAACATCAAATCTAAAATTAATAAATTAAAAAATATATCATAAAAAATAAACAGGATATAAAAATTTAAGTTAATTATTAAAACAAATTCTTGGGTAAATAAATTAATATATGTTAATATTAAAATTAGAGTGTTATAGACGCTTTTAAATCAAGTACATAACACTTTATAATTTGTAGATACTTTAAATATCTAAACAAGTATTTAAGAACCTATTGTTCTATGAATTTATAATTTTAATTATTTTTCAGTGAAATTCATATATTTTTTGGTATTTTTAACTTATTTTGGTTTTTTGGTGGTTTCAAATTAGGGATTCATATCCTTGTTTGAATTTTTCTAGAAGTTCTGGTTTTACTTCTTGATAGTTGTCTGCTCTACCTATTTCGTATTTGTTTCTTTCTGGTCTTTGTATTTGAACGAAGAATCCGTAGTTCATTGTTTTTATGTATCCGATTCTCCTTTCCCGGCCTCCAGGGTTTTTCACTTCTACACTGATCCATTTATATTCTTTGTCCCATGCTTTTCCTGAAGGTAGGATAAAATTTATTTCTCCGAGTTCTTTTATTTCTTTTAGTAGATCTTTTGCGTTTCTTCTTTCTCTTGGTGGCATTACCTTTAATAGTTTTCCTATGTCTTTATTCACTCCTATTTTTGGAGTTTTTGTTTTGGACTTACTTACTTCAAGTTTTTTTATTAAGTTTTTTATAAAGGCGTCAGTTGACCTTTCTACTCTTTCATGGTGTTTTTCTGGTACTTTTCGTTTAATTAAATCAGATATTTTGGATGTTAATTCTTTTTTTGAACTTTTTAGTTGTTTAGAAGATTTTATGGTTTTTTCAGATTCTTGATTATTTTTATCTTCTTGTTTTACCAGATTTTCTTTTATTTTTTCTTTTGTTATTAAGTTTAAAGTTTTTACTTCGTTAGTTAAATTTGTGGTTTTAATTTGTTTTAGTTGAGCTTGCTCTTTAGATATTCCATTTCCCGAATCATAGATCTCTAATATCTCTCCGTTACTATTTATTAGCCATTTAATGTTCTCCTTTTTACAATATTTTATTAGTTTATTTATTTCTTGATCCGAAACTGTTTTTCCTAGGGCCTGTACTTTGATCAATATTCGTGGTGAATTGTTTAATTGTAAAGCATAGTCTGCTGTAAACTTCTTTGTTCCAATTTCTATTTGATAATTTAATACAACATCTTCTGAGTATTTGTTCCAACCTAATATATCGATTAATGGTTCTATTATCTTAGCTTTGGTGTTCGCCTGGTCCAAGTTAGGATGTTTGTTTTTGAATTCATCTATCCTGTTTATATAATTTTGTAGTTCAGATTTATCGATCATTGTTATTCAGTTTTTTAAAGAATTCAATTTATAAAAGTATTTCCAAATTAGCACATCTGAGGCGAATTTTGGTCAACATTAGAACAAGTTTTTATTAAATCATTTTCATACTTGTAAAGGGGATAACATGGTGGATGAAGTAGAATCTTATTATAACTATATAGATGGTGAATGGGTTGAATCAGTTTCAGGTGAAAAGTTTGAAGATAGAAATCCCGCTGATGTAGACGATGTAGTTGGTTACTTTCAAAGTTCTACTGAAGAAGATGTAGAATTAGCGGTAAAGGCTGCTAATAAATCTCAAAAGGATTGGGAGAACACACCCGCCCCTAAACGTGGTGAAATATTAAAAGAAACTGCTAAAATATTAGAAGACCGTAAAGATGAATTAATACATGCTTTTACAAGAGAAGAAGGTAAAACCTTATCTGAAGCAGAACCAGAAGTTCAAAGAGCTATAAATATTTTTTACTACTATGCAGAGAAAACGAGAGATCTAGGAGGGGAAATTAAAAGTTCAAGTAGTGAAGATTCTATGAAATATTACTTCCGAAAACCAATCGGAGTAGTTGGTATACTTACTCCTTGGAATTATCCAATAGCCATTGGGGCTTGGAAAATAGCTCCAGCTCTAGCCACAGGAAACACTGTTATATATAAACCTTCCAACCTTGCCCCAAATATTCCAAGAATGTTAATAAAAGCATTAGAAGATGCTGGTATTCCAGATGGAGTCGTTAATTACGTGACTGGAAAAGGAAGCGTAGTGGGGGAGGCCTTAATTTCCAATCCTAATATTAATGCAATTTCATTCACAGGAAGCTACGAAACTGGTGAAAAGATATATAGAAAAAGCTCAAAAGACCAAAAAAGAGTCCAACTAGAAATGGGAGGAAAAAATCCTGCCGTTGTAATGCCAAGCACAGATCAGGAAAAAGCAGCTGAAATAGTTTCCAACGGAGCCTTTGGAGTAACAGGACAAGCCTGTACTGCAACATCTAGAGCTATTGTGCACGAAGAAATATATGAAGAATTCTTAGAAAATATAACAAAAAAAGCAGAAAATATCGAAGTTGGAAAAGGATTAAATGATCCTGATATGGGTCCGCAGATAAGTGAGGAAGAGCTAGAAAAAACCCTCAAGTATATAGAAATCGGAAAAGAGGAAGGAGCTAAACTGGAAACCGGTGGAAGCAAACTAGATAAAGGAAAGTATTCTAAGGGGCATTTTGTTGAACCCACTGTTTTCTCCAATGTAGATCCTGAAATGAGAATAGCTCAAGAAGAAATATTCGGTCCCGTACTTTCTATAATTCCGGTATCTAATTATGAAGAAGCAATAAAAGTTACAAATGATATTGAATATGGATTATCAGCTACTATACTAACTGAAGATTTATCTGAAGCTCATAGATTCATAGAAAATGTTGATGCAGGCGTGGTAAAGGTGAATGAAAAAACTACAGGTCTAGAACTACATCTACCTTTTGGAGGTCTAAAAAACTCATCAAGCGAAACCTATAGAGAACAAGGAGACGCAGCTATAGAATTCTACACAATAACAAAAACCGCATACCTTAACTACTAAAAAATAATCAAAACAATTTTTTTCCATTTAGTTATTAATTTTTACTTAAAACCACTGAATTAACAAATTGTACCAAATTTGCCGGTTGGAGGAATACTTTTGATCAAAAATAAAGAAGAGCTAATAGAACAAGGAAATAACGAAATAAGAAAAGACTGTTTAAATATAATTGAATACGCCCTCAAATCTGTTAACCCAAGAAAAGAACTTAAAGACCACATTAATATTACCAGTGAACAAATTAATATATTTGAAAATACATTTAGAAAAGATGAGATTGAAAACATTTATATTTTAGGAGCCGGCAAAGCTTCATACTCAATGGGGAAAGAAATAGAATCAAAGTTTAAAGACCTAATAAATGACGGAGTAATAGTAACTAAATACGGATACAAAAAAGAAAATCTTAACAGAATAAAAGTAATTGAAGCAGGACATCCAATTCCTGATAAAAAAAGTATAAAAGCTGGAAAAGAATTATTGAAATTAGCTGAAAAGGGAAATAGAAACGATTTAATCATAAACCTAATTTCTGGCGGAGGATCAGCCCTAGCAGTACTACCATCAAATTCTATAAATATTAGCGAAATACAAAAAACCTCTGAACTACTTCTATCTCAAGGAGCAGATATTGAAGAAATAAATACAATAAGAAAACATATTTCAGATATTAAAGGAGGAAATTTAACTAAAAGCATTAATCCTGCAAATTCAATATCTTTAATAGTATCAGACGTAGTAGGAGACAAACTTGATACAATCGCATCAGGCTTAACAGCTCCAGACAACACAACATACAATGAAGCCTACAATATCCTAAATAAGTACCAAATACTGGAAAAAATCCCTAAAAATATTAAAAATCATCTAATTAAAGGAAAAAAAGGAAAAATAAAAGAAACCCCTAAAGAAAAAGATTTCGAAAACTTCAAACAAAAAAATATCATAATAAGTAGCAATGACAAAGCAACAGAAAAAGCAAAAACCAAGGCCAAAAAACTAGGATACAACACACTCATCCTATCAAGAATGATAGAAGGAGAAAGCCTAGAAGCAGGAAAATTCATCGCAGGAATAACCAACGACATAAAAAGAACCAATACACCAATAAAAAAACCAGCAACCTTAATAAGCGGAGGAGAAACAACAGTAACAACAAAAAACACAAAAGGAAAAGGCGGACCAAACCAAGAATTCGTAATAGGAGCAGCAACAAAAATAAACAAACAAAAAAACATAACAATCGCATCAATAGACACAGACGGAACAGACGGACCAACAAACATCGCCGGAGGAATAGTAGACGAAAACACAACAAAAAGAATCAAACAAAAAAACATAGACCTTCAAAAAATAATAAAAAACCACAACACAAAAAAAGCCCTAAAAAAAATAAAATCCACCATCAAAACAGGACCAACAGGAACAAACGTAAACGACCTAAGAATAGCAATAATAAAATAAAATATAACTATAAAACCATAGGATTAACAATATTAGGAGGCTTCTCTCCAGATAAACCCTTAACCATATTTTTTACAGCCATTCTCGACATTTTCAACCTAGTTTCTTCACTTGCACTTCCAATATGAGGAGTTAAAACTACAAACTCCTTCAAATCAGCAAGCTTCTTATTAACATGTGGTTCATCTTCAAAGGTATCAATAGCAGCTCCTCTAATTTCGCCACTAATTAATGCCTCAGCTAAATCATCTTCATCAACAACTGGACCTCTAGCAGCATTAATCAAAAGTGCGTTATCTTTCATTTTTTCAAATTCTTCAAATCCAAACATTCCTCTCGTTTCAGAAGTTAGAGGAGTATGGATTGAAAGAAAATCACTTCTTTGAAGAAGTTCATCAAATTCAACAAATTCCGCATCAAGTTTACGCTCTGGTTCCTCCTTCACAGAATTGCTATTATAAATAATTTCCATATCAAATCCTTTAAACCCTCTTTTAGCAACTGCCTGACCTATCCTACCCATACCAAGAATCCCTAAAGTCTTTCCATAAACATCAACACCCATATGAGGTTGCATCAACTCCCAACCCTCATACCTATCTTCACGAGAATAATTATCTGCCTCAGGAATTCTCCTAGCAGAACTTAATAACAATGAAAAAGTAAGATCAGCCGTAGTCTCAGTTAAAACACCTGGAGTATTAGTAACAATAACATCATTTTCAGTAGCAGCCTCAATATCTACATTATCATACCCCACCGCAACATTAGAAACCACTCTCAAATTAGAGCACTCATCAAAAAACTCTTCGTCCAAATCGTCATTCAATAAACTAATAACCCCATCTTTATCCTTAGCTCTTCTAATCAACTCATTCTTACCTAAAATCTTACTAGAATCATTAACCTCAACACTATGACCTTCCAACTCTAATCTTTCAACGACTTCAGGAAAAATTCTACGTGAAACCAACACATCAGCCATCAAAACACCCCACAAATGACAAAACCAAATAAAAACTTAAACAAAAT
>CAYNOZ010000079.1:0-5494 GCA_964398955.1 uncultured Thermococci archaeon
CCGAAAAGAAGTGGATGAAAGACAGGCAGTTGATTTCGGAGATGGAACGGATCGAAAACGGCGGTAAAAAATCTGAATCTGACGAGGAACAGATGGATATAGACGACTTTTTTGAGGTATAAAGGGAAAATCTTTATATACTATAAACCCATTATGATGTAATGATAAGATGAAAAGCAAGAAGGCAAAGGAAATAGAAAAGGAATACGAAAAACGATTAGAAGAAGATATGAAAAAAGGAACTCGAAACGCAGATAGATGGTTAATATCCAGACTGAAGAGGGAAGATTAAAATGTCAGAAGTAACATTAGAAGTTCCAAAATGGCTGATGAATAGATTTAAAAATGCAAAAGATTTAGGTTTTTTTGTATGTACAATATCTATTTTTATGGTAGGTTTTTTTCTTTTTGGTTTTTTTGGTTCAATTTTATTATTTGGCACCTTTTCTGTTTAAAGAATCATATCGGCCGTTATCGGTTCTATATTTATCACAGTAAATTGGATGTATTTTTTTCACGGGATGGGTATTTTAGAATGGAATATAAAAGTAAAGGAGAGTAGATAAGAATGAATAAAAATTATGACAAAAAAAAACAAAAGAAATACTTAAAAAGCCAATAGTGGATATGACAGAGGAAGATATAGACCATCTTAGAAATACACTACCACAAGAAAAGGTTGAGGATATGGATGAAATATTGGAAGTGGTTGAAGATATTGAACAAGGATTGAATAAACTCAAAAAATTAACTGAAAAAATGGAGGAGGATTAGATAAAATGAGGCACTATCCAAATGAAAATGAAGAATTGTATGAAGATGAACAACCAATAGTTGAAAAAGCTAAAGATTGGATGATAGAGTTATTAAAGCGAAATCCAGATTATTGTGCTTGGGGAAATTATGAAGACTATATGTGTAAAGACGGTAAAAGTTGGGATAGTCGTTGTTTTGAAGAAACTTGGAAAGACTTTATAAACAATTGGAATTTAGATGAATTGAATGAAGTATTAAATTTTTATTTTGAAGTTTATAGGGATAGTGAAGAATGTAGTGATTGTAAGGGTACAGGGTATAATCCAGAAACAACCAAAATAGCGAACAGTTTTTATGACCATCAAGCCGATGATGGTCGAGGATGGTCGAATGACCTCACAAAAGATGAGATAGAAGCATTAGCTGATTTTAGAGATTTGACAATAGAAGAAGCTAAAAAAAGATCAAACGGAGAACGATGTATAGGTATGGATGGTCTTGATAGAATGAAATTAGTTAAACAAAGGGCAAAAAGAAAAGGTGTTTATGGAAAATGCAATAATTGTGACGGTAAAGGTTTTATTTATACTGATGACGAGTCAAAAGTTGCTCTCCAATTATGGGTTTTACATCCACGAAAAGGTTGTAGTCGGGGCGTTTATATCAAAAGATTGGAAAAAGAAGACATTCCACGGGTTCTCGAATTTTTAAGAAAAGCAAAAGCAAGAAATGAAGAAAGATTTAAAGGAGTGTCTGAACCTTTTGAGGGGGCATAAAATGAATTGGGAAAAGCCAAAAGTATTTGAAGAATTTTTCGACGAAAAGGCGACAGATAAGGAAGATTGGGCAAGTGATGATGACTTCAAATCTGAATACGAGCAGATGTGGGGCGGTGTTTGCATTGCCTATCCAGATATTCCAAAAGACCACGAACCTTATGGTGCTGGTTGGCTGTTTGAGAATGGATATGGGATATCAGTAATACGGGATTATAATTCTCAAGGTTTTGAAGAAGGTAAATTTATGGTTGGTGTAATTAAATCAAAAGAAGGTTCAGAAAATGATATCGAAACTGCCTTATTGACTTATAACACACCGATAACTGATGATGTGATCGGTAATCTGACGGCTGAAGAAGTGAAGGGCATAGGTAAAAAAATAATGGAGTTGGAGGAATAAAATACGAAAGAAATCAGAAAAGAATATATGAGAGAGGTCGATAAAAAATGAAAATATATCTGGTCGGGTCGCACTGCACGGGAAAAACCACCCTCGCTAAATACATCAAAGATAGATATGGCATCGATATGGTCAGCGAGGTAGTCAGAGATATAGCTAATGATATGGACGGTGATTTGGCGAAAATCCGAGCCGATATGGATAGGGTAAATGATCTACAAGAAAAAATATTTAAAAAACAACATCAACGGGAGAAGGAAGTTGGCGACGATTTCGTTTCGGATCGGGGTTTTGACTTTCTCGCCTATACGGCTGAGTACAGTACCCTAACATCGGATATAAGGCAAATGCAGGAGTATCACGACTACATCAGGTGGATGAAGAAGGATAGTGTTGTATTTTTCATCCGCCCCTCTAAAACCCTTCTTGACGGTGCTGACGATGGGTTTAGAGAGAGGATTAGTTGGGAATCAATTTGTCGAATCGATGGGATGATAAAATTTATCCTCGAACTGGAAGATTTCGACTACATCCAAATCAAAACGGACATTTTTCAAGAGCGGTCAAGATTGGTCGAGAGTGTCGTGGAGGGGATGTTTGATGTTTGAATCGATTAAAGCGAGGATTGGGATATTTTTCGCTTCGGGTGTGTTGATTTTTTCGTTCTGGTTTATGGAAAAAATCGGGATGGTGACGGAATCAAAGATGATGGTGTGGATAAAATTCATCGTGGCCATAAATCTATTGATTTCAGTATATTTATTTATAAAATGGATGAGGGGATAAAATGAATTGGAATAACAAAAGAAAAATAGCTGATGGAATAACAGTAATTTGGGCTTTTCTATTTACATCAATCTTATATTTTGTGTGGGATATGCCATTTTGGGCAGTAATTCATATCTTGTTTTTCATTTTCATAGAACTCAAAATCATAGAAGAGAGGTTGAGAAAATGACCAAAAGAGAGTTTTTAGCAAAAAAGATAAAGTCCAGACCGTCTTTGGAAGAGGCTGGCGAGAAGATAGGTAAGAAGATTGGCAAAGAAGCTAAAGATTTGGGCGACGATATGGAAAAAATCGGAAAGTGGTTGGTAGATATATGAAGAAAAAAGATTATCTTATACAAGTGGCAAAACGCCTTCGCATCGAATCCCAACAAGGTCATATCGAGGGTTATAATCCTTCTGATTATGATTTTATCAGATCGTTGATCCGTGCTCACGATAAGAATGAAATATCCAACCGTCAAGGTCAGAGATTAAAGGATATTCTATCAAAATATCATAACCAACTTAAAAAAGTCGGGGCGAATCCACGCAAAATATCCAGAATCAGTTTTCCCGTCGGCGACGATGTTTCGGTTTGGTTTTCGAAAGATGATGACGAAAGGATGTGGATGAACATCAAAAGCCCGTATAATGAAGATTTCATATCTGATATAAAAACAATCAAATCAAAAATGAGGGAATGGGATAGGACATCGAAAATCTGGAAAGTAGCCGTGACGAAAAATAAAAAATATGTGAAAAAAGCGATTGAATTCGTCGAAGAAAATTATGATGAAGATTTGGATGTAAACATTCCCGATGTGAAATTTGGTCGGGTTTATTTTGAGGGTAACGAATTTCATTTTGATACGAATGAATACAACAAAGAGTTCAAAAAGCGTGTGAAAAATAATATTTACACATCCAGATGGGACGGCGACGAATGGATCATTAGACCAAGAAATTTTGAAGAGATTGACGAAGTTATAAGTTTGATTGAGGATTTTGATGTTGAAGTCGGCGAAAATGTTTTATCGGAATTGATGGATATTAAAGAGAGAATCAAAGAAGAAAAAGAGCGAAAGCAAGAATTGTACGAATTATCGAAACAAAAATCACTTGAATCGGATTATGATGTCGATTTGCCGAGCGACGATTTGGAATTGTATCCATTTCAAAAATATGCCGTGAAAATATTGGATTTAAGGAAGAAAGGATTGCTTTCAGATGAGCTTGGGATGGGTAAAACTATTTCTATTCTTGCTCACATATATAATCATCAAGAATTACGGCCCGTTATAGTGATTTGCCCGTCGTCGGTCAAAATCAACTGGAAAAGAGAAATAGTCAAGTGGACGGAAGCCGAGGAGGATGATATATACATTCTAAGCGGTCAGACGGGCGATATAGTGGAAGGAAAAAAATTCTATTTGGTTAATTACGCTATCCTCCATCATCGGCTTGACGACCTCTTAAAATTGGATTATGAAGGTCTTATAGCAGATGAATGTTTTGTAAAAGGAACAGAAGTCGATACGCCTTCAGGAAAAGTTAATATTGAAGATTTAAAAGAAGGTGATGTAATTTGTCATCTAACTGGAAAAAGCAAAGTTTTGAATAAAAGAAAAAGATATAAAGATAAATTAGTAAAAATTAAATTCTATAATGGAAAAGAAATTTTTTCATCGTTAAACCACCCATTTTTTACTGATAAAGGATGGGTTAGGGCAAAAAATTTAAATAAAGGAGAGCATTGTATTAAAACGGAATATGCCAAAGAGTTGATTGAAGATGAGAAAAAAGAAATGCAAAGAATGTGGAAAGAAATACGAACCGACAGGAAGTGGACAAAAATATTGTTCAAAAAAATGTGCTGGGGAAGCAAGGAGAATAGAAAGGATAACAGTAGAATGTACAGTTTGTGGAAAAAAATTTCAAAAAAGAAAGACAAGCAACCAAAAAATCTGTTCGATGGAATGTGTGGGGAAATATGCTGGAGAAAAATATGCTCAAAAAGCAAGAAAAAAAAGAGAAACCAGATATTGCGAATGGTGTGGGGAAGAAATGGGAAAATTCCCTCCATCAAGCCCGAAAAGATTTTGCGACAAATCTTGCTCAGCGAAATGGAGAATGAACGAATATATAGACAAAGAAGATTTTTATACAGAAGAGATGATAGAAAAAACAGCCGAAAAATTAAGAGGGACAAAACGCCCCGATCAATCAAGAAGAATGAAAGAAAACAATCCAATGGAAGACCCTCAAGTGAGGGAAAAAGTTTCCAAAACATTACAAAAAATGAATCATGGGATTCCAGAAGAAGAAAGACAAGGATTTGGAAAAGGGCCAACAGAGGCAGAAGAAAAATTATTAAAAATTTTTCCCGAAGCAAAACACGAATGTGTGATATCTGGTTGGGGAAAAGAAAAAGGATATCCTTCCAATTACAAAGTGGACTTGGGTTTTCCAGAAATAAAGTTGGCAATAGAGGTGGATGGGAAAACACACAAAAACAAAAAACAAAAGAAAAAAGACAAGAAAAAAGAAAGAAAGATAAGACAAGAAGGGTGGAAGATATTGAGATTTTGGAACTCGGAGATAAACCAAGATATCAAGAAGGTAAAAAAGGATATAAACTCTATGATATCGAAGTTGAAAAACACCCAAGCTTCTCAGTAAATGGAGTTTTAGTTCATAACTCACATTTTATCAAGGAAAATGACAGTTTAAGAACCGAAGCTACTCTGGACTTGGCAGAAAAAGTTGAGAATACCTATCTTTTGACGGGAAC
>CAYNOZ010000080.1:0-5483 GCA_964398955.1 uncultured Thermococci archaeon
TGACATTGCAGATGTTATCCATTTGGTTCCTCTGTACGGTCCGATTCCTTCGTATTTCATTATTTCCTTAGGATTAAGTTTGCAAAGATCTTTTCTTGTTTTTATCCCTTCTCTTTTTAGTTTTGAAGTAAATTTTTGACCTATGTCTGTTATTGCTTCCATTCCAACTTTTTCTGATGGGAATAATAGGATATTAGGTATCTTTTGTGTTTTTATTAGAGGTAGTTTAATTTTGCCGTATTGATTCATTTGGGGTGCGATTCCATAGATTTTCCTTTGATTAAGTTTTCTTTCTTCTGAAGTTTCTAATTTTGTTGTGAAAATTTTAAAATTATTTATTCTTTTTTCTAATTCTTTAATTAGTTCGTTATCTAATATTTTAGTTTCAAATGTTGAAAAGTCTGTTTCTTCTTTAATTTGATTAGTAACTACATTTATTTCAGAAGATAAGTTATTTAGATTAGTATTAGATAATTTTTCTACATCTTTAATCACAAATAAAGATTCTTCACCAAAATTTCTTACTAGGTTACCTTCTACATCATCTAATCTGATAGTTTCATATTGGTTTACTTGATCAAAAATTCTTCCAGTACCACCAAAATTATTTGAAGTAATTGATATATCAGGCTCTAAATAATTTATCAGATCCCTTAACTCATTCTTAGTGTATCTAGAGATGGCTTGACCATTTATGTGGAGTAATCTCATTATATTATAAGTTATTGATTTATCCATAAAAACTTTATTCAACCAATTATTTCTAAGCAAATAATGAACGTAGACTGGCTAAAATCAACTTACCCGAATTACAATGATCAGGTTAAATACTTCACTGAAATACCTGAAGAAAAACCTAAACACAGAGAAAGTGAAAAACTTGATTCTGAACTTAAAAATAGGATAAAGGAATTAGATATCGATCTTTATACACATCAGGCTAAGACCATCGATAAATTTATTGAAGGAAAAAATTTAACGATTAATACTGGTACAGCAAGTGGGAAAACCTTAGCCTATGCCCTATCAATAGCACATAAATTCAAAACAAATGAAAAAAACTCAGTACTTATTATCTACCCAACAAAAGCATTAACAAGAGATCAGAAATCAGAATTAAAACAAATATTCGAATCACTGAACTTAGAAATTGATATAGGTATTTACGATGGTGATATATCTTCTTCAAAGAAGAGAAAAGTAAGGAACAATTCTGACATAATACTATCAAACTTTACAGGACTAAACCTATATTTAAACAGTCATGATAAATGGAGCCAATTTTTCGAAAAATTAAATACAATAATCCTAGATGAAGCACATTACTATACAGGATTAATGGGAATGAACGTTGCATGGATTGTAAGAAGAATAAGAAGAATTGCAAAATACTATAATAAAGATCCACAATTTATACTAGCAAGCGCCACTCTCGGAAACCCTGAAGAACATTCAAAGCACTTAACAGGAAAGAAACACTTCATAATAACAGAAGATGGAAGCGAAAAAGGAGCAAGAACCCTAATATTTTGGAACCCTCCATTAATAGGTGAAAATCAAAGAAGAAGCACCCACCGCGAAAGCAGCGAATTACTAGCACATCTAACCAACCACGGATACCAAACATTAATGTTCGCCCCATCAAGAAAAATGACAGAATTAGACGCTGAATGGACAAAAGAAAAACTTCAAAAAGAATATAAAACAAAACAAATAAAAATCAAACCATATAACGCAGGACACTCAAAAGAAAATCGAAGAAAAACAGAGAAAAAACTAAAAAACGCAGAAATAGAAGGAGTAGTATCTACAACCGCACTAGAACTGGGTATAAACATAGGAACAATAGAAGCAACGATTCTATCAGGATACCCCGGTAAAAGAATAAACTTCTGGCAACAGATAGGAAGAGCAGGAAGAGGAACAAAAAAATCACTATCAGTCCTAGTACCATTCAACAGCGCACTAGATCAATACATAATAAAAAACCCAAAACACCTATTAAAAGAAAACATAGAAGACGCAGTAATAGACTTAAAAAACAACCAAGTATTCTCAAAACATATATTAGCAGCAGCCCAAGAACTTCCAATCAAAGAAAAAGATAAAAAAATATTCCCAGAAAAAATACAAAAAGCAGCAGAAATGTGGAAAACCAAAGGAGCACTAACAGGCAACCTCAAAACAGGATACAGATACATAAAAAGAGACTTCCCTCAAAGCAAAATCAACCTATTCACAGTATCAGAAGAATACGAAATAAAAATAAAAGAAAAAAATCGAACTAAAACAATACCATCAGTAGAAAAAACCAGGGCTTACAGAGACTTCCACCCAGAAGCAATACACCTCCACCAAGGACAATACTACCAAGTAAAAGAATTCAAAGAAGGCCAAAAACCAAAAATAATACTAGAACCTGTAAACACAGACTATTACACAAAAACCACAAGCAAAACATCAATATCGAACATAGAAAAAGAAAAACAGAAAAAAATTGGCAAACTAAAAATATGCAAAGGAAAAGGAGAAGTAAAAATACATTACACACACTACCAGAAGAAAAGAATATCAGACGACCAAATTCTAGGACAAAACCAAATAAAACTAGACCCAATCAAAATCCAAACCCAAATAATGTGGATAGAAATCCCTAAAACTATAGAAAAAGAACTCAAAGAAAATGCCGAGAAAAAAATAGAAAACAATAATTGGGAAAGTTTAGAAAAACAGTACACACATTTCAATGGAGCGATACACGCAGCAGAACATACATTAATACACATGTTACCTTTAATAATGATGATAGACGAAGAGGACGTAGGAGGAATTTCTCATCCAAATCACCCAGAAATACAAAAAAGCACAATCTTCATATACGACGAAATAGAAGGAGGAGTAGGATTCGCACACGATGCATACGAGAGATTCGAAGAATTAGCAAGAAAAACAAGAAAACATTTAGAAAATTGTTCATGCCAAAGCCTGAGAGGCTGTCCAGCATGCACCTTCTCCCCAAATTGCGGAAATGATAACAAACCATTAAACAGACCTCTAGCAATAAAGCTCCTAAAAAAAGCAGAAACAAACTAGGGAAACTAAAAATAATTCTATTTACTTAAATTACTAATAAAAAAATATAATAGAGGCGATAAAATTGAAAATAGAACCTGAAAAAATTTTAAAAGAAGCTAAAGAAATAGAAAAAGAGATAATAGAACATAGAAGGAAAATCCATAAAAATCCTGAATTAGCTCACAAAGAATTTGAAACAACAGAATACATATCAAAAAAGCTTAAAGAATTTGGAGTTAATCATGAAAAAGGAATCGGAACTAAAAAAATAATACAAGAAGAAATGAATAGAATAAAAGAACCATTTAACGATAATTATGGCCCAACAGGAGTCATCGCCACTATAGAAGGAAAAAATTCTTCAAAAACAGTAGCATTAAGAGCAGACATAGATGCATTACCGGTCCGAGAAACAGACGATCCAGATCATCAACCGAATAAAGAAGGATTTAGATCAAAAAATGACGGATTAATGCATGCCTGTGGTCATGATACACATATAGCAATGCTATTAGGAGCTGCAAAAATACTTAAAAACCATAAAGAAGATTTAAAAGGAAACGTTAAACTAATATTCCAACCTGCTGAAGAAGTAGGAACAGGAGCAAATCTAGTAATAAAAAGTGGAGCATTAAAAAATGTAAACGCAATTTTTGGATTACACATCTGGTCCCCTTTCAAGGCAGGGAAAATAGAAGTTAATGAAGGACCAATGATGGCGTCTGCAGATGTACTAGAAATGAAAGTCGAAGGAGGAGGAGGACACGGATCTTCCCCATGGAAAACAAAAGACCCACTTTCAGTTTCAACTGATATAGTAAATCAAATCTACAAAATGATGAATAGGGAAACCGATGCTAGAGACCCAACAGTAGTATCAATTTGCCAATTCAATTCCGGTTCAGCATTTAATGTGATTCCAGATTCAGCTAAAATGAGAGGAACAATAAGAACTTTCGATCCTGAAGTAAGAAAAGAAATAATAGAAAGAATGAGAGAAATTGGAAATTCATTAACCGATCTTCATAACCTAAACTTTACTTTAGAAGCCAAACCATCCATAAAATTACCAGTAATCAACTCAGAACAAGAAACCCAATTATTCAAAGATACGGCAGAAAAAATATTTAACGAAAAAGAGGTCTCAAAAGGAGAACCAGTAATGGGAGCAGAAGACTTCGCATATTACCAAGATAAAATACCAGGATCCTTTTTATTCCTAGGAGCAGGAGAAGAAAACACAGACAAACCACATCACAAACCAAATTTCGATATAAACGAATCAATCTTATACAAAGGAGCAGCACTACACACACTAAACGCTATAAATTATTTAAAAAGCCAAGGCTAAAATAATCAATACAATAAATCTATATAATTTTTTATCTTTAAAAATTAAACTATATAATCTTATTGACATCCTCTCCGACCTGAAGTCGGAGCTTCCACCATTCGCACCCTTACAATCCAGGGTTGAGATGTTACCGTGCAAGTGACTTACGTGAAGAGCCACCGACTCTTCATAGTCATCCTAACTCGGTTCTCCTCCGCTCACCAACTTACACCGAATTGGAGAGGTTGATTCGTAGCCTAGGAGTTTAAGTGCACACTCAAATTCTACTGTTCACAGCCTGCGAAGGATTCAATCCTCGAAACTCCTAACGCCCCCTCATACTTGGATGCAAAGACCTGAAGAAAAGTCTTAACACAGACTTGCCATGAACCTGCTACTTAATACCAGTTTTGAACCTACTTAAAGGCTAGCTTAATATTATTCACTCTTTAAAGGGACAGATCTTACTCAATCTCAAAGATAAGTTTACACTAAGTCTTTAGTGAAATAGTATTCATATGTAGTGTTTTTTGGGTTCATCTTAGCCAAATCCTCGAATAATTTGTGCTGATATTCTTCATGGCTGCTCATTGGTTCTTCGTACACTTTAATTATTTTTTGACGACCATCAACATACTTTATTATTATATCAGGTAATTCACATGAAATAAAGTCAGGATCTCTGTACTCGGGAATTGAATCTGCGTAAATTTCCTTAATCTCCGAATTACATACCCTTTCATTAATCAATTTTCTTAGGGCTTTAATACGTTCGGACATATTACATCAACATAAAGATAAGAAAGACATATATATAGTTTTTTTCATTATAAATCATAAGAAACGGATTTTCAATTTTTATTAATATCAAGTTAAATCCGTAGAAAATCGAATAAATCCAAAATTTAAACAAGGATCACCTAAAAAATCAATACTAAACCAAAATGTTTCATGTATAAACAAAATCAATCTCAAAAAGAGGATGTGACATCCTTCCCGACCTGAAGGACGGGGCTTCCTACACGGAAACTCCGTGGTTCTTTGGGACCTCGGGTTTACAGCCGACAACTGCTGG
>CAYNOZ010000081.1:0-5475 GCA_964398955.1 uncultured Thermococci archaeon
ATTTTATACCTAATTATTTTTGAAGAAATGTCGAACATATTAAAAGGTTAAGTGAGAATCTATTTTAGTGATAATATGTCTGTAATTGGAATTGATGTTACTAAAATGCATTTTGAAAGGCTAAAAAATAGGGGTAATAAGGTTAATGTGGATCATTCCCCTTCAATTGAAGAAGTTGAGGAAACTAAGGTTAACACTCCATCGGGCCAAGTAAACGCACTGCGTATAAAGTTTAAGTATGAAGTCAATTTTGATCCAGAGATTGGTAAAGGATTTTTAGAGGGTAATGTGATTTATAGGCCTGAAGAATTGAAGATGGAAGATATTTTAGAAAGATGGGATGAAGAAAATGAAATACACGGCTCAATTTTCATGGAAGTAATAAATCCAGTTATTGATAAAGTAATGCCTTCAGTTTTCTCCGTATGTAATGATTTGAAATTACCAAGTCCTGTACCTCTTCCAAGGATAAGTGAAGAAAAGGTTCAGGATTAAGCTTCTCAAAAGTTTCCTTAAGACTTTTTCTTTTCAATGCCATTGATTCAATTTCTTTTTCGTTCAAAATATCTACAGTATTTTTTTATAGGGCATTGTTCACATTTCGGATTTTGAGGTTTGCAAGTGTTTTTTCCGTGGTCAACCATCGCATGATTTACGTAGAACCATTTATCTTTATCAATTTTCTGTTTCAACTTCTTTTCAACATCTTTAGCTGAATCTTCTTCAGAAGCTAATCCAGTTCTCTGTGCAATTCTTTTAACATGAGTATCAACAGGTATAGCTGGATTTTCAAAACCATAAGCCATAATTATATTCATGCATTTTCTCCCAATTCCTTTTATTTCCATTAATTTTTCTTCATCTTCCGGAACTTCTCCTCCATACTCGTTTGATACTTTTTCAGCTGCTTTAACTATCCATTCTCCTTTATTATTGTATAATCCAATACCTGTATCACTAAGAAAATCTTGCATTTCTTCAACACTAACTTCAGCAATTTCTTCAGGACTATTCCAGTTTTCAAACAAAGCTGAAGACACTCTGTCAGTCACCTTATCCCTATTCCTCTGAGAAATAATACACCTAATGAGAACCTTAAATGGATCATTATAATGTATGTGATCCTCTCTAGTATAATTATTTATTAATAAATCAGCTATTTTATTGGCTTTCTTCATTTTAACAACTCCAATTCTGACAACCCAAATAATCTAACACACTAACTAAAAGCTAAAAAATTATTAGTAATATATTTGATTTTTTTCAAGTTAAATTGGTTATTCTATATTTTGATATTCTAAAAACCGATTACAGGTATCTAAATATCAGTCGAAGATTAAGTTTATGGCTAAACTGATTCAACTATTTGAACCTCATTTGCTTGAAATATTTTAATTATTAATGACGTGAATTGCTTTTTTAGTCTTTTATTCTTTTTTATTAAGTTTTTTTATTCTTTTTACTGTATCTACCTGATTTATATCTTTATCATCTCTAATTCTAATTATTCTTGGAAATCTTAATGCGAAACCTGATTCGTAATTTGGTGAAGTTTGTATTTCTTGATAGGCAACTTCTACTACCATATTTGGTTCAATTTCTACTTTTTTTCCTTTCTGTTTTTTAATTAATGGTTTTAATCTTTCTGTGTATTTTTTAAATTCTTCATCTGTTAATCCTGTTCCAACTTTCCCTACAGATACGAATGTCTCTTGTTCTTTTTTTCTTGCTCCAAGTTTAAAGGTTGAAAGCCAACTAGCTCTTTTACCTTCTCCCCAGTTCCCACCTATTATTACCAAATCTAAGGTTTCGGCTTCAGGTTTTAATTTGAGCCAATCTTTTCCTCTTTTGCCAGCATGGTATTTTGAATTTAAGTCTTTCGCTATTAACCCTTCATGGCCTATGTTTAACGAATTTTGATAGAATTTTTTTACTTCATCAGGATTTGATGTTATTAAGTTTTCAACTATCTCTAATTTATCTTTCTGTGGGTTAATAATTTTTTTAAGATGATTAGCCCGTTTTGATAAATTTTCTTCTCCTATATATTTATTATCGTAAATTATATCGAAAACATATAGACATAAGGGGATTTCTTCTACCATCTGTTCGATATTATACTTTCTTCTGAATCTTTTTAGAATTTCCTGGAAAGGTTTAGGGCCATGCTCAGATATAGCAACGATTTCACCTTCGAATATTACTTCGTTTGATTTTATATTGTTTTTTACAACTTTAACAATATCTGGAAGAGCATTGGTTACATCTTCCATCCTCCTACTGAAAATTGTAATATCGCTATTTTTTTTATGAATCTGAACTCGTGCTCCATCATATTTAAGATCAAATCTGGCTCTATCCCCTAAATCATCGAATATAGCTTCAATTGAATCGGATACCTGAGCTAGCATTGGTTTAATAGGTTTACCTATCTCTGGTTTCATATTCTTTAAGCCTTCATTACCTTTTTCTTTAGCTACTTTCGCTACATTCCCCATGTCGGCTGTTAACATATAATCTTTTTCCACCAGTTCCTTGTCAACGTTAAAAGTTTGGGCTATTGCATCTCTTAATATTCCTTCTCCTACTCCTGTTCGCATTTTTCCCATTATAGTTCTAGCTAAATATCTGGCCTCAACGGGTTCAGAATTTAAAAAAAGGTCAGCTAGGTAACTTTTTTTAGTCTTTTGAGATCCTTTACCTTCTGCATTTGAAATTTCGTTGAATCTTTCATAAATTTTTGAAATTGATAGTTTCTCAGACATTAAACTAGCTTGCTTTTTGTTCTTTACAGCAATCTCTATTGCCTTTCCTATATCCCCTTCAGTCCTTCTTAAATCTTCTATCTTAGATTTTGATACTCCGGTAGCTTCAGATACTGATTCAACAAGTAATTTATCTCCAATACCTAACTCTCTCTTATCCCACTCCTGAAAGATATCTCCATTTAAAAGTAAAATTGTTTCAACTAAAAGATCAGTAGGAGTTTTTTCTAACAATTCAGATACATATTCCGTTTTTTTTATCATACCATTAGTTGATTCAAGTTTTTCGTAAGTTTCAATATGAGTCGAATAAAGCATAATATCGTTACTCTCCGGACTTTAAGAAAGTATAATAAATTACATTCTTTAACTAAATATGTTCGAACACTAAAAATATATTACGATTCGGTAAATGAAAATAATTACGATTAATATAAATTTATACTAAGGAATAACTTAAATCTTAACTTATCTTAGCAGTTTATCCATCGATGTTTAAAATTTTAGATTAAATACTTTTTGATTATGTTAGGCTAACAATAAGCCTAAATAAATGAGAATAATTTTTAATAATAATAATAAATATTTATTAGTTTACTTAGAATTAGCTAACTAAAATAGATTTTTTAAAAAATTTGTTAAGCACTTTAGTTTCAAGAAAGGTTATTACAATAAAATCTTTAAGGGCATATCTAATAAAGTAGTAGGTGATTGGTGTTGATTTTTAATAGTATTATTTATGCACTGTGGTATATTTTACCAGCTTATTTAGCTAATGCTTCTGCTCCTTATTTAGGAGGAGGTACTCCAATAGACTTAGGAAGTTTTTTATCTGATGGTAATAGAATTTTAGGGGATGGAAAAACATTTAAAGGATTTATTGGTTCAATTTTAGTTGGTACTTCAGTGTCAATAATTCAATATCTGTTTGGACCAAACTTTGGAGTGAATGTTTTTTTGTTAGCCTTCTTGCTTTCATTAGGAGCGATGATGGGGGATATTGTTGCTAGTTTTTTCAAGAGGAGGTTTGGAGTGGAGAGAGGAGGGGAATTTCCTTTATTGGATCAATTAGATTTTCTTTTTGGGTCTATTATAATAGGGATGGCGATATATACCCCGTCATTTACTATGGTAATAATTTTGGTTATTTTAACTCCAATTATACATAAAATATCGAATTATATAGCTTATATCTTAGGAATAAAAGATGTACCTTGGTAAGAAAGTCAGTTTATATTGTAGGATTTTTAAATTTAAAAGAAAGGTAAAAAATTATTCAATTTCTATAGTTCTTCCGGCTTTGGCCTTTTCTTTAATGAATTTAAGGGTTAATGTTCCATTTTGGTATTTAGCTTTTATTTCGTTAGTTTTAACTTTTTGAGGTAGTTCTATTCTCTTTTTAAAGTTTTTAACTCGGCCTTCTTCGATTAATTCAGAATCTTCGAAGAGTTCTTGTTCTCTTTGACCTTTGATGATGAAGCTTTCGCCGTTTTCATCTATTTCGAGATCAATATCTTCTTTTTTGAAACCGCCCATATCTAATAATATTATGATCTTTTCTTCAGTTTCATGAAGATCCATTGGAGGGAATAATCGTTTTTGTATCATTCTTGGTGCTTTTCCTAAGTCTCCTCCTGTAGTTTTGGTTAAAATGTCTTCTATTTCTTCTTGAAGGTTTTCTATTTCTCTACCTCGTAACAAGTCTTTTACAAATCTTCTTGCCATTATCTCACCAATACCTTTTACAGTTAAAAGTTAAAATAGCTTTTGGAAATTGTATTAATTTAATTAAATTATTGATTTAAAATTCATAAAAAGACTTTACTTTTAATTTAAAAAATTTTTTTAGTATATAATTGTTTTTATTTTTAGTAATATTCTTTCAATAATATATAATTGTTTAATTCGAAATTGTAATTTCATAAACGTTGCTTGTAGATTTTTGATTTTTATTGAAATTGAGGTTGCCATAATAGTTTTAAAGACTCAAATTTTTTTAATTTTACTATTATTTTAATAGTTAAAAATTGTTAGAGTCTTATTCGGTCTTTTATTATTATTTTTTTGTAAATTTGATTTTATTTAGTAGGGGAAGATTTTTAATATCTTTTTCATATTCATAATTGTACTGAGAAATTGTAGTAAGTTCTTAAGGTGATTATTTTGCATCCATTTAAAAAAGGGTATATGAGTGCTATTGAAGATTTGTTGGAAGAGGATATAGGAAGATCTCTTCTTGAAGAAGAAAAAAATAAGATATCAGAGAAATATAGTGAATTTAATGACTCTCAAGAATTCAAAAATTGGTTAGAAGATTATAAGGATGATTTATATAAAAATAATGTTCGTATCTACACTTCAGAATTATTGGATCAAATTTTTGAGGAAGAAGAAATGAGGGTAAAAGATAATGCGAAGGAGGAAATGGTTAGGATACTAACTGATAAAACTTTGAACATTATTAATGACCTAACAGATATTATGACTGAGAATTCCAGGAAAGTTTTAACTGAAGAGGATGTAAAAATCTTTTTGGAAAGAAATAAAACTGATTTGCCTTGGTTCAGGCGTGAAGTTATGTCTAACTTAGATTTTGTAAATAATGAAGAAGAGAAAGAAGGTTCAGAAGATCTTAAAGAAATTGAGTGAGATTTTAATTTCAGCCGTATTTTTTCTGACTTCTGATCACTAACAATCCTGGTTTTTATGA
>CAYNOZ010000082.1:0-5440 GCA_964398955.1 uncultured Thermococci archaeon
TAAAGGTAAATTTTAAATCTATACTTCATTATATTCTGGATGGTTGGTATGATGGGTATAGATTTGAATTGTGATATGGGGGAAAGTTTTGGCAATTATGAGATTGGTATGGATGAAAAGATTATGAATTACGTTTCTTCAGCAAATTTAGCTTGCGGTTATCATGCTGGGGATCCGAATGTAATGGCTGAACGAGTAAAAATGGCGAAGGAAAAAAATGTGGAGGTAGGAGCTCATCCAGGTTACCCAGATTTAATGGGATTTGGAAGAAGGGAGATGGATGTTGGTTCTGATGAATTAAAAAATTACATTACTTATCAAATTGGTGCGCTAAATGGGTTTTTGAAACAGCATGGTATGAATCTTCAGCATGTTAAGCCCCACGGTGCTCTCTATAATTCTACGGCTAATGATGAGGATTTAGGAAGAGCTATTGTTTCAGCGATACTGGATTTTGATGATGATGTTATTTTAGTAGGTCTTTCCGGTTCCAAGATTTTGGAGATTGCGGATGAGATGGGTTTGAAATCAGCAGCTGAAGTATTTGCGGATAGAGCTTATAATTCTGATAAGACTCTTGTATCTAGAAAGAGGGATGGGGCAGTTATACATGATGAGGAAGTTGTTGAGAAAAGAGTGATTAAGATGGTTGAGGATGAAGCTGTTGAAACTATAGATGGTGAAGAGATTTCTATTGAGGCTGATACTGTTTGTGTACATGGGGATAATCCAGAAGCCGTTGCGTTAACTAAGAATCTTAAAGATTCACTTGAAGAAGATGGTATAACTGTTGAGTCCATGAATGAATATATTTAGGTGTTAAATTGGCAAGCATTAAACCTGTAGGGGATAAAGGATTACTAGTTGAATTTGAGAACAGGGTTGCTCCTGAAATTAATGATAAGGTTCATTCTCTGTTTAATGAGATTAAATTGGAGGATATTGAAGGAGTTTTAGAGTGTATTCCTACTTACAGATCTTTGCTAATTAATTATGATCCGATGGAAGTAGATTTTAATCAATTGAAGGGTTCTGTTAGTCAACTCGTTAGGAAGGTTGAAGAGAAGGATTTTGATAGTTTAGATCATAGGGTTGTTACTTTACCGACTGTTTATGGAGGGGAGTTTGGTCCTGATTTGGATGATGTTTGCGATATTAATAATTTGACGGAAGAGGAAGTTGTTGATATTCATTCTGATCGTAAGTACAGGGTTTATATGATGGGATTTACTCCGGGATTTCCATACCTTGGAGGGATGTCTGAAAGGATCTCTACTCCTAGGTTAGAAAGTCCTAGAAAGACTATTCCCGCAGGTTCTGTTGGGATTGGTGGGGATCAAACTGGTGTATACCCTATTGATTCTCCTGGTGGCTGGAGGTTGATAGGTAGAACTCCCGTAGATCTCTATAATCCTGAAGAAAGCCCTCCTGTAGCTTTTAAGCCAGGGGATATTGTTGAGTTTGATCCGATAGATGAAGATGATTTTAAAAGGATTTCTGAGAAAGTGAGAGCAGATGAGTATGAATTGGAAGTGAGGCGTTCTTAATGCTTAAAGTGAAGGAACCAGGTTTGTTAACTACAGTTCAGGATTTAGGACGGTATGGTTATCAAAGGTTTGGGATACCTCCTTCCGGCGCTATGGATCCTTATTCTTCTAAATTAGCTAATATTATGGTTGATAATGAATTAAATTGTGCAGTATTGGAAATAACTGGTCATGGCCCCACTTTAGAGGCTATAGAACCGGTTGAAATAGGCTTTGCTGGTGGAGAATTTGAGTTAAAGGTAAATGATGAAGAAGTTTCTATGTGGGAGTCAATTCTTTTGGATGAAGGAGATCTGCTGAGAATAGGAAATTCTAAAACCGGTTTTAGAGGATATTTATCCGTATCAGGTGGAATTAAAAGCGAAAAAATTCTTAAAAGTAAATCAACCTACATGAAGGGAAAAATAGGTGGCTTGAACGGTCAAGGAAATAAAATAGAAAAAGATGACACAATCGAACCGGAAAAAAACCCTGATAATTTCTCAAAAAGAAAAATACCAAAAAAATATAGACCAAACATCCAAACTAAAGAAATAAGAGTAATCCTAGGACCGCAGAAAAACAAATTTTCGGAAAAAGGAATCAAAACCCTACTCAACTCAGAATACAAAATATCAAAAGACTCAGACAGAATGGGCTACAGATTAGAAGGCCCCAAAATACAACACAAAAAAGAAGCAGACATTATAACCGATGCAATACCAAATGGAGCGATACAAGTACCAGGGAACGGGAAACCAATAGTACTTCTAAATGATCGACAAACAACAGGAGGATACACTAAAATAGCAAATATAATCACAGTAGACCTACCTAAAATAACCCAGAGAAAACCAGGAGAAAAAATAAAATTCAAAGAAATAGATCTCAGAAAAGCACAAAAACTATACAAAAACAGACAAAAAAGAATTCAAAAACTTCAAAAAAACAATCTAACAACAAACAAACAATATAAAGCTAAAATAAACGGAAAAAACTACCTAGTAACATTCAGAAAAAAACCATGAAAAATTATCAAATTGAAACCAAAAAAATTTGAGCCACTATAAAGTATATAGATAAGCCTATAACATCTTGAAGAGTTGTAATTAACGGATTAGAAGCAGCAGCCGGATCAAAGCCGAGTGAATTTAATGTCCAAGGAATCATTAAACCAACTATATTAGCAATCGTAATGGCAAGGAAGATCGCTAAACCAACAACTCCTGATAAAACTGTTGAACCCTGCCAAGCAAAAACCACTAGTCCTAAACCAACTCCAATCGATAAACCTATCATAATCCCAACTTTAATTTCTCTGCCTACATATTTCAAGAAATCTTTTTTCGTAATTTCTTCGATCGTTAGGGTTCTTATAAAAATAGTAGATGATTGAGTACCAGTATTACCTCCCATAGCCATAATAACAGGTATGAAAGTAGCTAATATAACAACACTTTGAAGAGAATGTCTAAACAAATTAATTACAGATCCAGCAAGTAAACCACCGAACAAGGCTATCACAAGCCAAGGAAACCTAGCTTTAAAAATCTGAAGTTCAGAAGCCCGACTCAAAAAATTCCTATCAGTAATCTCCTCCTCAGGTTCAAGCGAACCAGAAATCTTTAAGAAATCCTCAGTCGCCTCTTCCTTAAGAACATCAATAATATCATCAACAGTAATAATCCCAACCAACTTACCAAACCTATTAACAACAGGAATACTCAACAAATCATACTTAGAAATAGTATTAGCAACTTCCTCCTGATCCGTATGCGCTTCTACAGAAATAACATTTTCATTCATTATATCTTCTATCAAACGATCTTCATCATTAGTAAATAATTCTCTTAACTCTAAAGCCCCAACCAAATTCTTCTTACTATCAACAATATAAAGATGATCCAAAACCTCAGTCTTAGGAGCAATCTCTTTAACCTTCTCCAAAGCTTCTTCAACATCCATATGAGATTTAATAGCAATATACTCAGTAGTCATCAAACTTCCAGCAGTACTCTCCTCATACTGCATCAAGGTACGAACAGACCTAGCATCATCACTCTTCATAAGACACAAAATTTCCTTAGATTTAGGAATAGAAACTTCTCCTAACAAATCAACAATCTCATCAGTAGGCATATGATCAAGGATCTCGATCAATTTATCCTCTTTCAACGTTTCAATAACTTCTCTCTTCTGATCAATCTCCATCTTACCTATCATTTTCGCCAATTTTTCTTCTCTAATATTCTTAAGAAGAGTTTCAGTTTTATCTTCTGGAGCTTCTTCAATAATACGAACTATATCAGCAGCATGAAATTCTTTAATCCTGTCTATTAACTCATCATCGTCCTCAATCTGTAAAATCTCGTTAATGGTTTCTTCCACGAATTTCTTATCAATTTCTTTCTTCTCCACCATCTCAAACCCTCACTAACTAAGTTACATAGTACCAATACAATACACTAACAAATCGAATTATTCTACAATTTAAAATTTGAAATAAAACCTTTTAAATCTTTCATTAAATAGTGATAAAGTAATGAAAAGATATGATTATAACCTTATTTTGTTCGAAACAGTCAAATATATTTTTTAGAGGTTTTAAATTAATAAAAAATTATTTAAGAGTAGAATTCAAATTTATATAACTAGAATTTTTCTTTAAATTTTATTTATTTTCTAAATCAGAAACTTGATTCACCTAGCAAAATTTTTAAATGATTCGTTTAAAAAGGAAGATGGATAATATGATCAATCTTAAGGATAAGAAGTCTTTCGTAGAAAAAAAAGTTGAAGGCGGAAAACTAGTACAAATAGAAGTAAAGTATAATGAGAACGAAATCTTAGATGTTAAACTTTCAGGAGACTTTTTTATTTATCCTGAATCAGAAGCATCAACCATAGAAAAATCTTTAGAGAACCAACCAGTAGATAGGACGGTTGAAGAATTTAAGGAAATAATTAACACTAAATTAGATTCAAAAACTGAATTATTAGGTTTCAGTACAGAAACAGTATCTCAATTAGTTAAGGAGGCGATTTCAGATGGATGAATGGAATTTAATTAATATGGATAAGAGATCTGCTCATATGCATCAAGCTATTGAAGAAGTCTTACTGGATGAGGTAGGATCTGGTGAGAGAAAACCAACCCTGCGGATATGGGATGATAAGGATGAAAATATAATGCTCGGCAGATTTCAATCGGTAGAAAATGAAGTTTACTTAGAGAAGGTTAAAAGAGATGATTTAAAAGTTAGTAGAAGGATTACTGGTGGAGGGGCTATGTATACAGAACCTGGTTGTCAAATTACCTATTCTCTTTATTTACCCGAGGATTTCATTCAGAGTGATAATATAAAGGATTCTTATAAGGAATTAGATATTTTTGCGATAAATGCGCTTCGTGAGTTAGGTTACGATGCGAGTCATCAACCTATAAATGATATTGTTTCTCCAGATGGAAAGATTGGTGGTGCAGCTCAAACTAGGAAAAATGGTGCTGTTCTCCATCATACTAGGATAGCTTATAAAATGAATGTTGAAAATATGGTTGAATATCTAAGAATTGGAGAAGAAAAAATTAAGGATAAGGCAATTAAATCTGCTGAAAAAGGAGTTAATCCTCTTTATAAACAGGACCCTAGTATTAACAGATCTGAAGTAATAGATAAACTGATTGAAAAATTTTCTGAGAACAAGAAAGTTTCTGATGATCAGATCAGTAAAGAAGAATTAGCTAGTGCTGAAGAATTAGTCGAAAATAAGTTTTCTACGGATGAATGGTTATTTCAGTTTGAGTAAATTAAAGGAAAAAAAGAAATTTGGGAGATTTAAGTTACATCATTCCTCCCATTCCGCCCATTCCTCCGGGCATTCCGCCTGGGGCTCCTCCTGGGGCGCCGCCTGGG
>CAYNOZ010000083.1:0-5235 GCA_964398955.1 uncultured Thermococci archaeon
AGTTTAACGGGATTCACCCCCACGGCAAGCCGTGGGGTTCTCTCCCTTACCCTACTATATAGAGATAACATCAGTAAGTTGATCAATTTTGGATTCTTTACCCTTTTATTTTTTTTTTTTTACTCTTCTTTTTATCTTCTACTGCCATTCTTCAGTCTTTTCCATCTTTGATTTGAGTTTAGAGAGAATTTTATAAGCGAAGGAACTGATCTCGTCATCTTCCGAGTCAACCAATCTCTCCAATAAGTTGAGAGCCGTTTCATTATCAGTTCCGGTTTTACCAAGGGCGTATATAGCCATCTTTTTTTCTTCCTTATTTTCACTTTTGGCGGCTTTAATTAACTCTTCAACAGCAGTTTCACCGATCTTACCCAGAGATGCAGCTGACAACATATTCATTTGTCTATCATCAGATCCTAAATATTCAATCAACAGATCAACGGATTCTTCGTCCTCAATATTTCCTAACATCCATATAGCATTTCTCTTCATGTTGTCTTTCTTAGCATTTTCCAGTATATTCTCTAGAGCCTTAGAAACTACTTCTTTCTCCGCAACATTTATTTTCTCTGAGAGCTTCTCCCTAATTTTATGACTTTGAGATTCAGAAGTTTTGGACAGAAGTTCCATAAGGGCCCAGGTAGCAGATTCTCGAACTTCCTCGCTGTCATCCTCAAGATACTTAGAAATCTTATCCACATGGTTAACTTTCCCATACTCTCCCAGGGATCTAACTGCCATAGCCCTAATACTATCGTTATCATCGTTAAGAGCTCTCAAAAAGGGTTTTCGTCCCTTACCCTTACTAAGATCGTGTAGAGCATCTAAGGCAGCCCTTCGAACTTCCTCATCGTCATCGTCAAGATGTTTTTCGATGTACTTTGCCGCTTTAGGATTCCCAATCATACCCAACGCCAATATAGCCGACTTTCTAACCATCGGATCATCATCATCTAAAAGCTTTACTAAAGGTTTGACAGCTTTATCTTCCCCTAATCTACCTAAGGCTCTAGCAGAATTCATTTTAAGTACTGGATCATCAACTTCAAGGGCTTCGATCAATAAATTAACGGCTGGCCAGGGTAATCGTGATTTAGCAAAACTTTTCGACAGCTTAATAAGTTTTTTTATACCTTCTTCACTATCCATCTTTGTAATAGAGGATCCAGCCACCTTTTTTACTTCCTCATCCTCATCATTTAGGGCAGCATCAATTAAGGCATTCATTACATCCTCCTGTGGATACTCAGATAGTACATCGGCTGCTCTTTTTCTCATATCTGGATTTTCATTGTTACCCAGAATACCAATCAATTTTTCTGTATCTCCAGATCTTTCCAGTTCATAGAATGTCTGATAGCCCATACTACCCTCACCTTGGAAGAATCTCTCCAAATATAAGAGTTTTTTCAATTAAGGTTACTTCAGATCAAATATTTATTACAAAGCTTTTGTGATCTTTGACCAATGATCTAGTGCTATTAGAAAGAGTTTATTAAAGAAAAATTCAAGCTAAAAGACAGGGTTACTCTTGATAACAAAAAAAGAATATCAAAACTAGAACAAATAATAAACAACCTAGAACTAGACATGAACAAACCAAAAAGTACTTCGAAAAGTGGATAATCGATCGGAAGAGAGCCTAAATACTCCCTGGATTCTCTCATTGATCATTCTCTTAGCGCTGGAGCAGAAGTACTTAATGTTGGAGGATACTAATTCTGAAGTAATCTTTTAGGTAAGTTCTTATTTTTTACCGGTATGATTTAATCTTTCTTTCTAAGAATGTTTGGCTATGGGTTTTTAGGTTTTAACAGGACTAATGATTAGTTACTTGTCTTACTGTTCATCAAGAGAGAAAAATAAAAATTTTACATTCATAACCTAACTCGCGAAAAAAAAGAGAAGAAACAATAAAAACTTTAAACCTGGAAAGATCACCATAACAAGATGTGTTACAGAACCAAGAAGGTTGAAACTGGAATCCTTATTAATAAAAAACAACATTATTTAATAAACGAGGTTTTTTATGGCTGATTCAACAGATCAATCCCAGGAAATAAATATTTTACTGGTAGATGATGAAGAACACTTCTTAGAACAGGAAAAAATATTTTTACAAAAAATAAACGAAAATATTAAACCAGATACTGTTGCATCACCTGAAAAAGCTTTAGAAAAAATCGAGAATAACACTTATGATGGAATTGTCTCTGACTATGATATGCCAGGAATTGACGGGCTTGAATTCTTAGAGATAATCCGTGAAGATAGGAGCAGTGATATTCCTTTCATAATCTTCACAGGGAAGGGAAGGGAAGAGGTAGCCATCGAGGCTTTGAATTTAGGTGTGAATCGTTATCTGCAGAAAGGAGGGGATCCGAAATCACAATTTAACGTGCTGGCAGATGCAATAATCCAAGAAGTAGGGCTTTACAATGCAGAAAAGGAATTAGAAGGAAAAGAAGAGAGATTAGAACTTGCGATGGACGCAAGTGAACACGGTTTCTGGGATTGGGATCTAGATACAGATGATACTTACTTTAGCCCCCGATATTATAAGATGCTCGGATATGAACCTGGAGAACTTTCAATGACTTTCGATACTTGGAAAGACCTGCTCCACCCAGAAGATCGAGATGAGATCGTTCCTAAAGTTAAAAAATATGTGGAAAATGCCGAACCCTACGAAGTAGAATTCCGCATGAAAACGAAATCAGGGGACTGGAAATGGATAAAGGGTAAAGGTAAATCATACGAAACCGATGAAAATGGAACCCCACACAGAGCTGTTGGTACACATGAAGATATAACTGAAAGTAAGGAAGCTGAAATTCGTATAGAGCACCTGAACTCACTTCTAAGATCCATAAGGAACGTAAACCAGATAATAGTTCAGGGAGAAGACCTTCATGAAATGATGCTGGGCGCTTGCGAAGAACTGGTACAGGAAAGAATGTACATCGAATCTACTATCGCTTTACTGGACGATGAAACGGGTGTAATATCGCCCACAGCAGAAGCCGGTGAGCACACGTTCACAAAAAATTGGTCCATATCTAGGAATGGGACCGGAGAAGCACCTGATTGTGTAAAGAGAACTGTTGAGAGTGAAGAAATAGATATAACAGACTCAGAAAATTGTGTGGATTGCGATTATAAAGGCGAAGAAGCATACACATCTGTCACGGTCCCGATGAAAAATAAAGGCCAAATCGTTGGTATTCTCCACATCGGACTCGAAGAAGGTAATGAGATCGAAGAAAAAGAGAAAGCATTATTAATAGAAGCTGCGAATGACTTGGCTTTTGGAAGGGAGAAGGTGAAAGCTGAAGAAGCCCTGCAGGAGAGTGAGGAAACTTACCGCAATCTTTTCCAGAATGCCCAGGTAGGTCTATTCCGGACGAGGATCGAGGATGGGAAGATCCTTGAAAGTAATGATCAATTAGCGAAGATGTTCGGTTACAAGAACAGGGAGGAATTCGTTGATGAATTTGTAACTTCAGAAAACTATGTTGATCCCAGTATAAGGGAAAAGATGGTGACAGAAATTAAAAATACTGGCAGCATCGAAAATTATGAAGCACGTTTCTATCGTAAGGATGGATCGATCTTTTGGGCATCATATTCAGCACGAATATACCCTGAAAAGGGTTGGATCGAAGGTGTAGCCGTGGATATCACTGAACGGAAAAAGGCTGAAAATAGACTAAAAGAAAGAGAAGAACACTTCAGGACAACTCTTAATTCTATTGGAGATGCGGTAATTTCAACAGATTTAGATGGTAATATTGTTGAGATGAACCCTGTTGCCGAGGAACTCACAGGCTGGAGCGAGGATTCAGCCCTTGGTAAACCAATTAACAAAGTTTTTAATATAGTAAATGCCGATACCAGAGAAGCAGTCCAGAATCCTGTGGATAAAGTTCTTGAAAAAGGTAAAACAGTAGGACTTGCTAATCATACAGTTCTTATTTCTAAAAATGGTGAAGAATATCAAATAGCAAATTCTGGTTCACCAATCAAAGATGATGATGGCAATATTACTGGTGTTGTATTAGTTTTTCAAGATGTAACCGAGCGAAGAAAGGCTGAGAAAGAACTTAAATTAAGTAGGAAAAAATATAGATCTCTTTTCGAAAATTCTCCAGTTGTAATATGGGAAGAAAATCTCACCGCGGTTAAAAATTATTTAGATAAGTTAAAAAGAGAAACAAATGACTTAGAATCTTATTTAGAAGAAAACACAGAAGAAGTACAGAAATGCCTTGACATGATAGATATTATTGATGTAAACGGATATGCATTAGAATTCTACAACGCAAACACTAAACAAGAATTGATCAACAATTTCGACCAAATTCTCACTAAAGAATCTATCAAAATCTTAAAACAAGAACTACTAGCCATAGCAAATGATAAAACTTACTTCAAATCAGAAGGAGAAACTAAAACCCTCGATGGAGAGAAAAAACATATACTCCTCGAACTCAAAGTACCGAAAGAGTATCAAAATGACTATTCCAAAGTTTACGTTACTTCTACAGATATGACTAAAAGAAAGAAGATAGAAAAAAAGTTTAAAACATTATTCAACGAGTCCCCAGAACCATTATTAATTTCAACTAGGGAAGGAACAGTAATAAATGCTAATAATCGTTTTGAAGAAGTATTTGGATACAAATTAGACGAAATAAAAGGAAAAAACATTAATGATTTAATAGTACCGGACAAATTAAGAAAAGAAGGAGAAAAACTAGATAAAAAAGGATTAAAAGGTTATATTAATTATGAAACAATTAGAAAAGGGAAAAAAAGTGAAATACCAGTATCCATATCAGCAACACCCATACAACTAGAAGACAAAACCCATATCATATCTACGTACAAGAACATCACCGACCGGAAGGAAGCGGAGGAAAATTTTCAGAGAATATTTCAGAACCTAGGCGTCGCCATCTTCATATATAGCATCTCTCCAGATAACTACGGAGAAATTCTTGAAGCGAATCAGGAAGCAGTCAACCAAACCGGGTACTTAAAGGAAGAGTTAGTCGGAATGAATCTAGTAGAGGAACTAAACGCTGAAGATAAGAAATATTTAACCAAAGAATATCAGGACCAAGATAAAGTTACTTTCCAGCAGAAAAAGAAAAGAAAAGATGGAACCGAGTACTGGACCGAAGTTGTAGGCGTACCAATACAATACCAAGGCAAAGAAGCAGGACTTAGCAT
>CAYNOZ010000084.1:0-5140 GCA_964398955.1 uncultured Thermococci archaeon
AATAAGTTAAATAAGTTATGAGTTAATGTGGAGTGGTGGAATTTATGTCTCAAGTTTCAGAAGATGATGTTAAAGAAGCTTTAAGTGAAGTTATGGATCCTGAAGTTGGTGTAGATATAGTTAGTTTAGGATTAATCGAAGATATAGAAGTGGATGGTAGTTCAGTTGATGTTACTATGATCCTTACCGTTCCTGGATGTCCATTAGCTGATCAAATGGTTAATGATGCAACTGATAAAGTAGGAGATATTGAAGGAGTTGAGAATGCTAGCGTTGAAGTGGATATGGATACTAGATGGTCTCCTGATATGGCTAGTGAAGAAGTTCAGGAAATGTTAGGATACGTAGGGGAATGAATTAGAAGAAGTTTAGGTTTCTTTTCTTTAATTTTATTTTTTGGGTTCTGTTTTCTTTTATGTTGATGCTCCGAGTAGGTAAACGATTAGGGCTATTGGTATTGCTATTTTTAGGTTTTTCTGTATTTTGTTGGATTTTTTTATTATTTTTTCTGTTTTGAGTGCTTTTATTGATGTGATTGTGGTTTTAATAAGTATTATGTTTGGTATTATGATTAGGTAGTAACCCCATCCTATTTCTGATTGTATTGGCAGTAGTGTTGATGCTATTGTAAGTATTATTAGTATTGTTCCTATTTTTAGTGATTTTTTTTCTCCTATTTTTAGTGGTAGTGTGTTTGCTTTGTCTTTGTCTCCTTTCATGTCTTCTATGTCTTTTATTATTTCTCGTGCGAGGTTTACTAGGAATGCTGATAGGCCCATGTAGTAGACTAATCCGAATTTCAGCACTGCTACTCCTCCGTATACAGGTACTAGTCCTGTCATTAATGCTACAATTATGTTTCCGTAGAGTGGGGTTCCTTTCAGTTTCCATGAGTATGTGTATAGTGCTGTGCTGGCTATGATTGTCATTATGAATAGGTATATGTTCACTAGTAGTGATGTTAGTATTCCTATTGTGATTAAGGTTAGGTAAAGTGTTTTTGCTTCTTTTCTTGTGATTCTTCCGCTGGGTATTGGTCTTTGTGGTTTGTTTATTTTGTCTATTTCATAGTCGAAGTAATCATTTATTGCGTTTCCTGCTGCTGTTTCTATGAACACTATGAATGCTGCTATTAGAGCAGGTTTTAATTCTGGGATTTGCATTGCGGCTAGGTATGATCCTAATAATGAGACTAAAGATGCTAAAAAAGAATTATGAGGTCTTGAAATTTCCAAGTAAGCCTTAAGATCCATTTTTATTCCACTTATATTAGTTTTAATTCATCAATTTTAGGTTCTATTATCTCCCCGTCAATGAGTAAGTCAGTAATGGCGTCTTCTACTTCATGTTCTGGATAGTTTTCGTTTAAATCTTGGACTATTTCTTCTCTTGGGGTGGAATCTTTTCCTTCTAAGTATTCTAATATTGCGTCTTTCACTGGCTTTACTTCTTTTACTTCAGTCTCTTCTTCTTTTTCCTCTTCTACTTCTACTTTTTCCTCTTCTTTCTCCAGTTCTTTAAGTTCATCTATACTGTCTAGAATTTGAGGGTCTATTCCTCTTTCTTCTAATTTTTTTCTTCCTTCTCTTGAATTCATATGTTCTTTGTACACCTGTTTTCCTTTATCCAGTATCATTAGTTGTGAAAGTTTGCTTTTCAAGACTTTTGACCTATGCATTAACCAGAGGTTGTAATCATTGATCTTATGTAAGGCTTCAATGTTCATTTGTTTTTTTCCTTCCCATTCTTTTATTTTACCGATTGTTTGAATCATGTCCCCTCTTTTAAGGTTTCTGAAGAATTTTATGTCATCTCTAAATCCTACGACTCGGAGTACTTCAGTTCCGTCATCAATTCTAACGTTGGCATAGTCTTCATTGTCGTTAAAGAAAGGATCTTCAACTACTGTTCCAACAACTTTAGCTCTGTAAACTCTTTTTGCATTTCTTGTGAGTAGGTAGTTAGGTTCAAATTCGCCTTCAGATTCTCTGTAAAATCCCTTTTGAATATCATTTATACTGAGTCTTGTGGATGGTAATCTCTTTTTAGGCATTTAGAATCCCTCCAGAACTTCTTCAGCTTCATTTTCTAACTCTTTTATCTTATTTAACTTTTCAATATTTACTTCACTGAAGTCTTGAAGGATTTCTGATTGAATAAAGATTTCATCTTCTCTACTCTGCACTCTTCCGATTACTCTTACATACTGGTCAAGTTCAGGGGCATTCCCAGATATTTCAATCTTAATTGCATCGGTTTTATCATCTAACAAAATTGTGTAATCATCCTTGTCCAGCTCAACTACTTTGCCTATTACTGAAACCCTATTATCGTCTTCTGTAATGTTTTCAACTTTCTTTTCTTCTGAGGGAACTCTTTGCATCTGTTCATCATCATTACCGTCAAAATCATCTTCAAATTCTTCCATTTTCCCACCTTCTATTCTTCCCTCTCTTCTTTAACTTTTTTTCTTTGATTTAAAAGGTTTTCAGCTTTTTTCATGGTTTCATCAATTATTTCTTCCACGTCAACACTTCTAACAGAATTTGCCAGTATCTGCTTTCCAAAGAACTCTTCTTCCTGAACAGTACCTCTTATCTCAACTTCTTTACCTAAAATTTCTTGATAATCAACGGTAATCTGTTTTCTAGCTTCTTTCTCCTCTAAATCATCCTTAAGTTCATCCAATTTACTTGTAATTTTATTAGAATCTTCTTCAAGCAATGCTTCACTTACATTACCAAAAGCAGTTCCTCTAATAAAACCACTTTCATCATCAACCCCAAAACTACAGTACAACCTCTTCACAGGATTATCAACAGCACCATGATCCTCACAGATCAGATCCCCTGATTCCTCATCCCTGGAAAGCGAACGCATACACTGAGGACAGGACCGATAATAACCTATTCTGTACAATGAAACCAAAGTACCTGAAACCTCATAATCACCACCAATCTCTACATCCTTAATCTTTGAAGCCTTATACTCACGCGTCTCTCTTTCCGGCGGTATATCCTCAATATCTTCATCTTCCAAATCGAAAATAACTTCTGAATTTTCATTTAAATGAATTTCCACACCTCGTTGACCCTGTCTAGAATAAGCATTCTTAATTTTGATTATATCTCCTGTTTCAATCTTCTTGAACTCCTCTAATCTATCATCCCAGAAAGTCGCTCTAATATTATCAGTATCATCAAAAACAATAAGACTTCCAACACTACCTATAGACCCATCATCTCTCTCAAAGGTATTAATATCAAATTTACGATCTACTCTACCTAAAACATTAACACCTGAACGTCCAGAAGTAACTTCAGAAATCTTAAAATCTTCAGGTTCCGCCTGAGTAGTTTGAACAGAATCAGGAATATTTTCAATCCTTTCATCCTCAGGATCCTTAATCACTCTAGACTGATAATTCAAATTAACATCTATCCTACCTTGATTTTCTTTTGTAGAAGCATTAATTATCTTAATAACCTCTCCTTCCTCTACTTCCCTGAATAAGTGTATCTTATCCCCCCAGAACGTAACCCTAGTACTGCCTGTTTCATCCAACAACAATAAATTAGCAACTCTGCCATTACTACCATCATCCCTTTCAAACGTATTAATATCAAATTTCCTAGTAACCCTACCTAAAATCGATATATTACTCATATCTTCCTCTAACTGATCAATAGTTTTCTCTCTCAAATCCTTTAAACCTTCTTTAACATTAACATTATTTTCTTGAGCCATGAAAAAGACGGCTCCCTTAGTAGAAATCCCCTCTTCCTTCGAGATCATCTCCGCCTTTTCCTTAACTTCGCCCTCACTAAGATCAAGTTCCTTACTAAGAAGCTTGATAAGTTGTTCCATCTGATCTTGCGCCATAAAACATCCCATTAATAAAACACGCTACACACTTAAAAAGGTGACATCCTATACGCCCAAAAAGACAATATCACTCAAAAACCCAAAACAATAACAACTAAGCAAACCCCAAACACAGAACAAAAACAAAACCCAACGAAAACAGAATACCCGCAAAAAACAAATCAAACAAAAAACAGAAAACCACCACCTAAACATACCAAATTTAATATATCCTAATTCAAAAAAGAGCATATCCTTTATCTAAAACAATAAAAACACTTAAAATACCTATTCTACTAAAATTTACTCTTCTAAACCTTTATAGAAGTAGATTCGAAGTATGTTAATTATGATCAGGATTATTACAATTCTCTAAGGATAATATCAGCTTCATTCGTGGTTGTGTAATATGTATGTTTTTTGTGTGTTTCTTTTTTAGGTTTAAGTTTACGTTCTTTCTGTTTTATAATGCTTCCTTCGTATTTTTTTACTAAACCAACTAGTTTAAAAGATTTATATAGGTTTCTCACAGCTTTTAAATCTTTATCAAGATCTTTTGCTGTCATTCTAGGGTAATCGGGTCCTCCGTTAGAAATTCTTTTAACGATTTTCAAAGCATCTTTAACTTTTATTAGAAAGCTCTTTTTGCCTTTTTCCTGTTCTAAGAATCTTAGCAAATGATCTCCCTTGTCTGACAACCGATAATAAGTGTGATGTTGATGGGTTTCCAAAGATCTTTTTAATTTAACCTTTTTCCTTTTAATCATCCCAGATTCTATTCTTTCAATTATTCCAGCGTCCTTTAGTTTCTCACATTGGTTTACAACTTTTTCTCTATTATTGTTAAGGTTATTCGCCATTGATCTAGGATAATCCCCTTTAAAGATTTTCAAATGATTTAAAATTAGGTAAGCTACTGGATCTGAAGGTGCTTCTGCTAGAGGACCTTCTATTTCTTTTTTTCTCTCTAATTTTTTTTCTAATTTTTTTGCTTTTTCATATCTCTTCTCCGCATTCTCTGCTGCGTCCTTGTTAAGATCGAGTTCAATTTCTAGTTTTTCTCTGTCTGGTGCTTTTAGTTCTAATTTGATTGTCTTATCTTCCCAGTGATCCCCGGATGAATGTCTTGCCTCTTTTAATTTTTTGTTTACTTGGTTGATTCTTGCGAATATTGTATTGGCTTCTTTTTTTAGTTCCTGGATTTTGTTTTCTGATAACATTATTTTTTTTGTTCGGTAGTAATTTTTGAAACTTTTGATCAGATCTGTTGATTTAA
>CAYNOZ010000085.1:0-5029 GCA_964398955.1 uncultured Thermococci archaeon
CCCAGGCGGCGCCCCAGGAGGAGCCCCAGGCGGAATGCCCGGAGGAATGGGCGGACTAGGAGGAATGATGTAACTTAAATCTCCTAAACCTTTCTCAAACATTTTTTTCTCTTATTAATTACTTTAAACCAAAATTCAGTTCAAAAACTTTTCTGTTATAATCACTAGATTTTTAAAGGATCAGAAATTTATTCAAATAGTTAATATTAAAGAATAACTATCGGAGGAAAAATAATGCCAAAAGCCAAATGTAGTACATGTAACGAAGAAATCACACCTAATGAAAGATCTGTAAGCTTTAAATGTCCCAATTGTGGAGAAGAAACTATTCACAGATGTGAGAAGTGTAGAGAGCTTGGAAACCAATATGAATGTCCAAATTGCGGATTTGTTGGACCTTAAGTGAGTGATAATATGTCTGAAGAAGAAGAAAAAGAACAAAGATATAAAGTTTTTGCTAAGATAAAAGTTATGCCTGACGATCCTGAAACAGATTTAGAAGGGATAAAAGAGGAATTGAAAGGTAAAGTACCGGAAGAATTTAAAATAAATAAGATAGAAGAAGAACCTGTAGCATTTGGATTAACAGCCGTAGTAGTAACAGTTCTAGGACCGGATGCAGCAGGAGGATTCGACCCCGTAGAAGAATCCTGGAAAGAAGTAGAAAACGTAAAAGAAGTCTCAGTCAGCGATGTCGGAAGACTTTAATTATTAATTCAAATCTTCTATTTTACTCTTAAAATCACTCATTTTGTTTCTACTTCTTCTTAACATGAAATTCAAATTATCTTTAAGATCTCTGAGATAATCATCTGTAAGAGAATCAGAATAAGGTACATCTAATCCTTCTGTACTAATAATTTGAGTAATAATCTTTTTGTTGGTAACTGATCTGATTCCAGAGTTCTTGAAACCGGATTGAATTCCTAATTGAGTGATCTTATAAGCATCTTCTAAAGTACGGCTTCCAATATGGAAGATAGGTGGATTAAAGATTATCCACTTGTTTTTAATATTCTTATGTTCCTTTAAACCATCTAATAATTCTTTTAATTTGATTTCTCGATGCCATTTCTTCAAGAACTCTGCATCTTCCTTCCTACCTGGATCAGGTATTTTCATTATCACGATCCTTCCCGCACAACTACTTGTAGTATAGTAATTTTTCTTAGAATTTATCGCCCTTACTAAGGGTACAGCATCTTCATCTGCTTTTCCTTCCTCTAAATGTACTTCCCATCTCTCAACGGCCATTTCTTTCTGATCTTTAAATTGATCGATCCAGTCCAAAATCCCACCAACAACTATAAAGAATTCAAACAGTTATATCCAACGGTTGAAACCAATGCTAAAAACCGGGATCAAGAGACTGGACAATTACTTAAACGGTGGATTAAGACCGAAAAAAATCTACGAGCTGTACGGAGAATTTGCTTCAGGAAAAACAACTTTAACAATGCAGACAGCAATTTTAAATCCTAACAAAACATTATTCATAAACGCAACTAATAACTTTTCAATAAAAAGATACAATCAACTCGCTGAAACCCGAAAAATGAACAAAAAAGAAACTTTATCAAAAATATTAATACTGAACTATTTCAACCCTGAAAGATTATCTAAAAATCTGAAAAAAATTATTAACGATGAATTTGACTTAATAATATTAGACTCATTCTCAACAATTTACAGAGATTACAAAGATAAGGAAGAAAAATTGGATAAATATCTTAAATTTCTATCTTGGACAGCTCGAAGCCATAATTTAACAGTTTTAATCAGTAATCAGGTTTATTCAGATTACAATAACAATTTAAAACCTGTAGGAGAACACTCAATAAATAATTGGGTTAATGATAAGATTAAAATTGAAAAATTGGATGGATCAGAAAGAAGAGTAATCTTCGAGAAAATAAACGGATCTAAAAAGAGTTTCTACTGCACATTAAAAGAGAAAGGTATTGATTAAAAAAATTCATAATATTCTCTTAGGTTTAACTTACAAAATCAAGATAAATATGGGTTTTTTAAATTATTTCATTCTTTAGGGCTATTTTATGCTATTTTATTGATTTATAGGTTCTTTGGTTTATAATTTGGCTATTTAGGGATTGGTTGAGGTTACAACGTGTACTGAGGATGCTTTGAAGAATGCGTTTATTTTATCTCCAACTTTTAAATTCATTTCATCTAGGGATTCCTGTGTTATAACGACTGTTAGTTCGATATTTTTTTCCATTTCTATTTTTACTCTTATTGAAAATCCCATTTTTACAATACTTTTTATAGTGCCTTTAAAACAGTTTCTGGCACTTGTTTCACATTTTTTCTTGGATATTATTATGTTTTCTGGTCTTAAAAAGATTCTTACCTCGTCTTGTAACTTATGTTCTGATAATGATTCTATCTTCAGATTTGATTCTCCGTCATGGAGTTTAATAACATTAATAGAACCACTGTCCTTCACTACTCTTCCAGAGAAAATATTTTCTACTCCTAAGAATTCTGCTAAGCTTTTAGATTTTGGTTTGTCAAATAATTTGTCTGGTTTGTCTATTTGTTTTATTTTACCGTTCATTATTACTCCGATACGGTCTCCTAACATCATAGCTTCTGTTTGGTCATGTGTTACGTGTACTGTTGTTAGGTTCATTTCTTGATGTATTTTTTTGATACTTTCAATCATTTCATTATGTGTTTTCTCGTCTAAGGCGCTGAAGGGTTCGTCTAATAATAGTAAATCTGGTTCTATTACTATTGCTCTTGCTAGAGCTACTCTTTGTTTTTCTCCTCCGCTCAAGGTTCTGGGATATCTTTCTTTTAAGTGTTGTATTCCGAATAAATCAAGCATTTCTTCTACTTTTTTATTGATCTCATTTTTATCTATTTTTCTTTCTTTTAATCCATAAGAGATGTTTTCTTTAACGTTCATGTGCGGGAACAATGAATAGTCTTGATAAACGAATCCGACGTCTCTTTCTTCAGGACTGATTTTAGTGTAGTTTTTTCCTTTATAAATTATTTCGCCAGATCTTGGGTAATGAAAACCGGCAATTAATTCTAGTAGTAAAGTTTTTCCTGATCCTGTTGGTCCTAATAAAACGAAGAATTCTTGGTTATTAATTTCTAGATTAATGTTTTCCAATGAAAAATCTCCCCATTCGTTAGAAACTTCTTTGATCTTCAGCATAGTTTTTGATCCCCCTAGATATTATTCTTAATACAAAAAATATTCCCATAGAGATTACTATTAAGACTATTGATACTGGTCTTGAATTATCTAACCCGTAGCTGTTGTATCTAGTAAATATTAATGTAGGTGCAACCATTGGGTAGTATGCTATCATAACAACAGCCCCAAATTCGCTGATCCCTCTCCCCCAAGACATAATACTTCCTGCTAAAAGACTTCTAAAGGATAGAGGGAATGTGATTTTGAAGAATGTTTTAGATCTGCTTGATCCTAAGTTTCTTGCTACATTTTCTAATCTTGGATCAACTTTTTCAAAACCTTCTCTTGCTTGGTTAACTAGGAAAGGTAATGATACAAATAGCATTGCTAAAGAAGCTCCTATTATTGAATCTCTTACAACTATGTTTATTTCTTCCAATGGCGCTCCTATCAACCCTTTTCTTCCGAATAATGTGAGAAGCGCTATACCTGCAACGGTGTGTGGAACCACTATTGGCAAGTCGATTATGCTTTCTACTATCTCTTTACCTAAGAAATTCTTTCTTGCTAAAACATATGCTAGAGGCACTCCAAAAATGAAAGCGATTATTGTCGCTATTAATGAGGCGTAGATACTATTCCAGATTGCAGATAATACCGCAGGATCCTTTGCAGTTTCTATAAGAGTTCCAAAATCAATGGTCACCTGAGAGTAAAACATATGAAAAATAGTTAAAAACACAAATAAGACTAATACAAATCCTAAAACACTGAAAACCGTGTATATATTAAAAATCCTTCTCTTTAATTGACTAAAATCCATTCTACCACACTATTAATAAATAAGAAAAAAATAATAATTAACTTATTACCGAGAAGTCCCCTTCCTCACGAACCTAAGTGAGTAAGGTAAGGGGAGGAAGTCACCCTTCTGTTACCAGATCCTTGATCTGATCCGGTACCTTATCTTTATCATTCACTACTGCCGGTGTGATCGGTGGTTGACCCATCTCTTGCATTACATTATCCCCAGTTTCAGATAACGCAAATTCCACGAATTTTGCCGCTAATTCCGGATTTTCAGCATTTTTCGGTATAGTTATACCGTACACAATTGGTTTACCCGAAGCTTTTTCCCCTGTTGCCCTTTTAACTACAGCTTTCTTATAGAAATCAGTGTATTCAACAGAACTTAAATCTATTTGAGTAGGTAGCTGTACAAACTCAAAATCATGTTGTTGAGCAACGCTTCTGTAAATGAAGAAATAATCAATTGAACCGGTTTCTAATCCTGAAACTAGATCAGTTTCCTTTGGTCTTAACATTATTTTATCACTTGGATTAGCTTGACTAGATTCCGGCATCAAAACCATTCTACCATCTTCAGTTTCATTATCCTTTATGTTTGAGTTACTTTCAATTAAGTTCTCGAAGATTTGATCATTTCCATAATGAAATTCTGCTAATTCTATAACCATTTGACTTCTGTACCCACAGGGATCCTGATTTGGATCTGAAAAACCAAATTTCACACCATCTTTCTGAAGTATTCTGTACCAATTCTCTGAATTTATTTCTTCAGAAAATTTGCTTTCTTCATTGTAAGCCAGTACCATCTGATTCTTCGCAAATCTTCCATACCAGTCAGCATACTCTTCAAACATTAAAGAAGGTATCAATGTATAATCAGCAACAGCAACCACATCAGCTACTTTCCCAGCATCCGTCACCTTTCTAACAGTTGTAACACTACCAGCTGCCTCTCTCTGCACATCAACATTAAATTCTTCCTCAAATTTAGACTCAATCTCCTCAAAAGGAACCGCTAAACTCCCTGCATGAAATATCTTAACCGAA
>CAYNOZ010000086.1:0-5005 GCA_964398955.1 uncultured Thermococci archaeon
AGTATTAATATTTTGGTTACTGGTGCTATGAATGTTGGTAAGACTTCTGTTGTTAGAGATGTAGTTGAGGGTTTGAAGGATTTTGGTTTTGTTTGTTCTGGTTTTTTTACTGTTTCGGATGGTGATTGTCTTTATATTGTTTCTGTTAAGTCTGGTGAGAAGTTTGTTTTGGGTTGTGAGGATGATAGGTTTTCTGATTCTGTGAGGGTTGGTAGGTTCTTTTTTAGTTCTGATACTATTTCTAAGGGTTTGGATTTGTTGGGGGAGGATGGTGATATTGTTGTTGTTGATGAGTTAGGATGGTTGGAGGGTCGTGGTGGAGGTTTTTTCCCTGTTTTTGAGATTATTAATTCTGGTCGGTTTGTTGGTTCTCTTTTGTCTGTTAGACTTGAGTTGAAGGATTTTTTTGTGGATCAAATCGGTGATGGTTTAGATAGGCGGGTATTTGAGGTTTTGAAGTCTAATAGGGATTATTTGGCTGATGAGATTGTTGAGATTTTTAGGGAAGAGTTTTGATTTGTTTTTTATTTTGGTTTTGTTGGTGGGGTTGGTTCCAAACTTTTATATATACGGTTTGTCGTAAATATAGTGAAACTTTCTGTAACAAGAGGTGTAAAAAATTGGAACTCCTAAAAAGAATAAGCCAAATAAAGAATAATAAAAAATTATTAAAAATTATCACTTTCGCATCAATATTTATCTTAATAACCTCCTCATTGGGGTGTATTCAACAGGGGCAAGGCCAAGAACAAGAAAAAGTAGAAGACATGTTAGGAAGAGAAATAGATGTTCCCAATGAAGTAAACAAAGTAATAGGAGTAGGACCGGGGTCGTTAAAAATGATAACCTACCTAAACGCTACAGATAAAGTTGTAGGAGTGGAAAAATCAGTTACGAGCTGGGAGAAGAACAATCCATATAATCTCGCAAACCCTGAACTCAGAGAAAAGCCTGTAATAGGGCCTCATCACGGGGGAGAAGCTGAATTAATTGCTGAACAAAAACCTGACATAATTATCGGTTCTGGACTATCAGTACAAAAGGCTAACGAACTTCAGGAAAAAACTGAGACACCAGTATTCATGTTAACAAAAGGAAAAGAACATTTAATCCAACCAGAAAAATTATATAACACACTACAAACACTAGGAAAAGTACTGAATAAAGAAAACAGAGCTAACAAACTTATGCACTACACAGAAAACATAATAAAAGATTTAAACGAAAGAACCAAAACCATAGAAGACCAAACCAAACCAGAAGTCTACATCGGCGGAAGATCATACAGCGGAGGAACAGGAATACTATCAACCCAAAAACCATTCACACCATTCTTCCTAACAAACTCAGAAAATGCCGCCGAAAACCTAGACGGACACGCAATGATAAGCAGAGAAAAACTAATACAATGGAACCCTGAAATAATATTCATATCAGGATCCAACCTAGACCCATCACTACAAGAACTGAAAAAACCAAAATACCAAGAAATAAAAGCAGTGCAAAACAACCAAATCTACGCAATACACCCTAGCGTATTCTACGGAACAAACTTCGAAACAATCCTAGCAAACTCATACTACATAGGAAAACAACTCTACCCACAACAATTCAAAGACATAAACCCAGAACAAAAAGCAGATGAAATATTTAAAAACTACGTCGGAAAAGAAGTCTTCGACCAAGTAGATAAGAAATTTCCAGGATTCGAAAAAGTAAATATAGAAAAAAATAATTGAAATCAAATAATTAATTTTTCATTCTTTTTTCCATTCCGGATCTCTTTTCTCTAAAAAAGCATTTACTCCTTCTTCAGCATCATCTGTAGTGCATAATCTTGCGAATGTTTCGTTAGAATATTTTAATGCTTCTTCGTACGGTATGTCTTCTTGATTGTAAAAAGCTTTCTTTCCCATTTGAAGCGCTTTGGGGCTTTTATTTGCAAGTTTTTCAGCTAATTTATTGGTTTCATCAGTTAATTCTTTTTTTGGTACAGCATGATTGACCAATCCTATTTCCTCAGCTCTTTCTCCATCAATCATCTTTCCAGTAAGAACCAGTTCCAAAGTGCGTTTACGGCCAAGAGACTTATAAAGAGGAATAGCCGGACCCATACAGAATAAACCTATATTCACTGCTGTGGCTCCTAACTTAGCATTCTCAGTAGCCACCGCTAAATCAGATGCCGCTACCAATCCAATACCATTAGCTACAGCATGCCCATGGACTGAAGCTATTACGGGTTTTTTCATATTTGCTATTGTAGTAAAAGGTTTTTCCATTAATTCAACCCATTCTTTGTACTCATCAGCTGTTTTATCTTTATGTTCAGTTACATCTATACCAGCACAGAACGATTTGCCTTTACCTTTAAGTATTATCACCCTCACGTTGCTTGTTTCATCTAATTCCAGTAAAGCTTCATTTAACTCTATAGCAAGTTCTGTACTAAATGTATTATAACTTTCAGGCCTGTTAAGCTCTATTTCTCCTATTTGAGAATCTTTATAAATATTAATAGTTTCGTAGCTCATTATATCAACATCATATTAAAGATCAAAGACGTCTAATCCTGTTTTTTCTTCGTATCTATGTTTAAGTGCTGGTTTTTCTGAGAGATGAATTATCATTTCAAATGTTCCTGATACAACTGCTTTTGAGCAGTGCCCTGCTTTTGTGTTTAGGTCTTCGTCAGCTACTGTTATGTGGGCATGGATCTTGTCTGGGCCTATGTTACCTGCAAAATTTGGAACTTCGAAATCTTGATTAAATTCTTTTTCATTATATTTTTGATTTCCTACATCGTAATGACCTATTTTTACTTCGTCAACTGCTCCAATGGCCTGAAAAAATCCGTTTTCTATATTTAAATCTTCTCTCAATTCTTTTAAGTTTCTAATTACTTCTTCCCCTCTGTCGAATCTTACAAATATCTTATCTTCTGATTGGGCGTAATCCATTTTAATCAACTCCAAAAAATTGATCTAACTTAATTTGAATATGTTTATGAACAAAAAAGATTTACGGTAATAAGAATTTATTACTCTTAAAAATCAATTTTCCTCTTATCAAAATCTAAGAACAAAATTTAGTATTAATAATCAATAAAAATAGAATAAAGATAATTATTATGGATTTAGTTTTGTTTTTAGGTATTATCTTATTTGTTGTATTTTCTCTTTTTTGGTTTTGGTTGTATTAGGTTTTTGGAGGAAGGTTTTTTGGTTTGTTATTGTTTTTTGTTTGTTTTGGTTTGGTAGTATTTGGAGAAGCTTTGTGTGAGTTCTTTTAGGTATTTTTTGTCTGTTTTTCCGAAGAGTGGGTTTATGTAGTTTGTTATTTCGTTTTGTGTGCTTACTTTTTTTACTCCTTTTATTTCCCCTATTTCTTCTATGAGTGTTTTTATTCTTTTTTGGACTCTGGTGTTGTTTGTTGGGTCTGTTTGGATTTTTATTTGCATTGGGTGATCACCGTTTTTTGATGTATTTTTTCACTTAAATAGTTTACCCTTATTGTCGATTAATAATTCGTTGATTAACTAAATTGATCTGTAAAACCTAAAAACAATAAACCCCTAATAAAAAACATCATCAAAAACCAATAACAGAAAACCACCTAAAAGGGATCAAAATGAAAAAAATAGAAGAAATAGGAAACGAACTATCAATCCCAAAAGAATTCATATTCTCAGTAACAGAAATAAACCAAGCAATATCAGAAAAAATAGAAGAAACTCAAAAAATACAAAACACATACGTACTAGGAGAAATAACAAACCTAAACAAATCATCAAAAGGAAACTTTTTCTTCGATTTAAAAGATGAAAAATCCTTAATATCCTGCGTACTATTCAATTACAAATCCAATAAAATCAAAACAGAAATAAACGAAGGAGAAGAAGTTCTAATCCAAGGATCAGTTGGTTACTACAGAAAAAAAGGAAATTTAAGTTTAAAAGTTAACAACATTTACCCAGTAGGCATTGGAAAATACTACAAACAAAAAAAAGAACTAAAAGAAAAATTAAAAAAAGAAGGACTATTCAAATCGGAACATAAAAAAGAAATACCAAAAATACCTGAAAAAATAGGAATAGTAACATCAACCAAAGGAGACGCCATAAAAGACATAGTAAAATCAATAAAAGATAGATACCATGAAGTAAACATACTAATAAAGAACTCATCCGTACAAGGAGAAAACGCTCCACAAGAACTTGTCCAAGGAATAGAACACTTCGAAGAAAAAACGGACGTGGACCTAATAATCACCGGAAGAGGCGGAGGGAATATAGAAGATCTTCAAGCCTTCAATAGTGAAGAATTAGCCAGAAAAATCTTCAACTCAAAGAAACCAATTATAACGGGAATAGGACATAAGGAAGACGAAACTATAGCTGGACTAGTGGCAGACAAAAAAACTATTACACCCACGGAAGCCGGTAAGGAAGCTGTACCAAAAAAAGAAGAATTGATCGAAAACCTAGATAAATTAGAAAAAGAACTAAATGAAACCTATAACAAATTTAAGAAAATTAAAAAACAAGGAAAAGAAATAAAGAAAGAGAAAAAATCTTTAAAAACTATGAAAGTAGCCATTTTATTACTCATCCTAATAATACTAATTTTAATAGGTGTAATCCTATGATAGAAGAATATCATAACAATATAAAAGAAGTGAAGAATATAATAAGAAAATTAAATGAGGAACAGATCAATGAGGAAAAAGCATCAAAACTACATAAAAAAGGTCTTAAAATAATAAAAAATACTAAAAATTCATTAGATATAGGTGAAGGAACAATAAAACTATTAGAATCGAATAAAAAAGTAAAAAAAGATGAAATATAATTTACAAAACAAAACAAAAAACCATCATACTCCAAAAACAATTAATCGAATTGACAAAACCTGTAAACAAACATAAAAACCAATACGAAAATTTATAGATAAAAACTACATAAAAAACTATAAAAAACCCAAAAGAAACAACCTAAGGTCCGGTC
>CAYNOZ010000087.1:0-4930 GCA_964398955.1 uncultured Thermococci archaeon
TAGTAGGAATCATGGATTCCTACACTGTTGGGAAAATTCTGATTTTCCCGAACACACTGCGGATGGCAGGTAAAACATATATCGACTATAGCAGTTACCAACTGTAGTTGATAACGAAGTTACCCATGTTTCCTAGGTTTGCCTCTACTCACTTTCTTTCCCGCCTAAATTCTTCTCCAAAACTAACAAATTGTTCTCTCAATTTTCTAAAACAGTCCTTCACACCCTCTCCATTCTCAACTAGGATGTAGAATATTTCTGGTACATTGTTCCACATGTATTCTATCCACTACCCTGCTATCTAGATAATTATCAATTACAGCAGTTTTAGAACTTTCTAGAAATTCGATTTTCAATTTCTCTCAACTATAATTCATAAATAAACGATGCCGGTTATCCCCAAAAAATTATCGAGGACGTCAGGTGAAACATATATGAAATTTGGCAGGTAAATGTGGAAAATCCTTATAAATTATGTATATATCTTGTATATTGTAAAATCTTAGGTTAAAAAATAGTGTGCTCGAAACACTATATTATAGGAGGTGCTTAATATGGCGCAAGAAAAAGAGAGAGGATCAAGAGTTGATTTCGAAAACTTCAAAAATGGGTTATTATTCATTAAAGATGCAATTGAACAAGAAAGAGGAGTGTTAGACTTTGGACCCAAGGGAATTAATTTTCATTATGAAAGTAATATGTCTCCCGATGAATTGGAGAAGGAATATAATCTCCAAAGAGAGAACATAAGTGAAATAACAGAGGAAGTTCTAGAAATCACTGATATAGTGCTTTCTGGGAGAAAAAATAATATTATATCAAATTTAAAAAATCAGAAATCAGACCTTTTGCAGACATTTAAGGAGAGATGCAATTTAGTAGAAAAAGAATTTATCGATTTAAGCCTTACTAGGAGGTATTTTTTACAAAAAAATTATAAAACAGCTTTATTAGATAAATTTGATTGGGATATAATTGTTAAACGAATAGAACAAGACGGAAAGAACATAGATTTCCCAAGTGTTATAGTTAGATTAAGAATCAAAAAGGAATTTACTGAGAATCCACCAGTGCCAAAAACTGAAACTATGGTTTTTGAGAGCAATATTGATGAGATTGATGACCTTATAAATAATTTAGAAGAAATAAAAAGTGATTTAGAGGACGAAGAAGAGAGGTTAAAGAGGTGATAATATGAAACCTATAGCTTCAAGCATCCAGTCTCCGGAGAATAAAAACGCAAATGATTTAGATATTACCTCTTCAGATACAAAGGATATAACTTATTTAGATACTGAGTCAAAATATATGAGGGGCCGAGCCACCTATAGGAGTAACAAAGTCTGGGAAAATATTGGCCAACTAGTAGAAGAAGACACGGTCGAACACGAAATGCTCATGGACAAATATTCATATCGAAAAATCCTTAATTCTCCTTCGTTTGATGCAGTACTAATTAAGGAATTATCAAAAAACTTTCAATCTCTGATAGATAATTTTGAAGATCTCAGGTTAAGACAAATATATTTCTCAAAAATCAAAGAGAATCTATCTGATTTATGGAGTATGAAAGAAGAGGAAGGATACTATAGTGAGTTATTACTATTGATAAATCAAGCTATTGAAGACATCCCTTCTGAAGATCTAGATGATAAAAAAGTTGAGGCCTTTGAAGATGCCATTTCAAGACTAGAACGTGGTGGAATCAAGGAGGAAGATATTGAAACCCTTACTACGGAATTTATAGAGAGCGGTATATCTCTAGTTTCACCAATCCCTGAATTGTCTAGTTTATACAGTGATTGAGGTGGAATAATTGGGCAATTCTTGCCTTTATATAGATACAAATGTCGGTATTGATAGAATTTTTAAAGAAGAAAATCTTCAAAATCATATTGAGGATATAGAAAATATAGAAGAGGAATATGAGTTGTATACTTCAAAATATGTGGTAGGAGAGTTCATGAGAACAGTATTTTTAGATTGTTGTGCCTTACATAGCATAGTTCTAGAAGAAGATAGTCTTAATGGTGTATACAGAAGAATCAATAAAATGATGGAAAGTAATGAGGGAGAAAAAGAGCGGGTAGCTAAACGGTATGATTTGATTCTAAAATCACTTAATTATCCAGGAACTCCTGATAGAGAAAAAACATTGACCAATCTTTCAAATTATATTCGATTTTATCTCAAGCCTTCATTTACTCATGGATTAAAACTCATTGAGAGTCAAACTGAATGTGAACTGTTTTCATGTAATCCTAAAAAACATGATGGGCATTTTAGGATAGAAATCCCTTGTAGTGAAACTTCAGATGATACCTCGTGTATTTTGTCTGAATTTATCAATGCCACTATGGATGATTTAGAAAAAATTCAAGATGGATTGCAAGATGAAAAAGAAAGTTATTACCTACAACTTAAGAGACTAATTAGTGAATTATCAAATGATGATATAATGGATATATCGATTGAAGAATGCAAAACTCTTGGTGATGTTATAGTTATAAAGGATTGTCCGAGTTTCTGTATACTAGTAAGTCGAGATCATCATATCAAGGACTTGTGTGAGATTACAGGACAAAACTATCATATATTGGGATAATGGATTTTTTCTTTTAATAAAATATAATGTTCTACTAAGTTATTCTTAAAGTACCAAAGCTTTGGAAACACAAACCATCTTGGAAGTTAAATGGTCACCCTGCCCTAAAACTGCTTAAAAACACGTTTGAAGTTTGAACTCTACCTGGACCTTTGAAAAACTTGTCCCACTCCCGTAGTTCATAATTATGAACAACAGCAGTTTTCCAAAGCGCCAGAGATTCAAATTCCCGATCCTGTCAACCGTCCTTCATATGTTTCAGAATTTTCTCTGAAAATTCTAAATATCGATAGAAAATCATAGATTTTCCAGTAGATATGAACTATAGCAGTTATCAACCATAGTTCATAATCAAAACTGCTATCGTCGATAATGAAAAAATCCCTTTTCCATTGAGTTTCCTCTCGCTCACAAAATGCTATTTTGTTCCCTGTGAGCAACCCTGTTCCTCACGCTCACAAACCGTAGGTTTGTTCCCGAGCCGGCTCGAAGGGAGAGTTCGAGCCAGCGAAGGAGGGCGGGGCTGGTCGGCAGACCTCCCACAAAAGCTACAAAAATCCCGTCTTAAAGATACAAAACCCATCCATAGAATCATAAAACTCGGACAAGCTCTAAAAGGATTTTTAATTGTAAGCTATCCTAGTTTCCTCATCGCTCAACGTAGGTTCTATTATCTCTTTCCATTTTGAAGAATCCCAAGTACCTAGATTTTTGTGAGTTTCATAATATTTCTGAGGAATCGGATGGGTTCCTATAACCACATCAAGATTATATTTTTCCTCTATAAAATCCTTAAATTTGTTTATTCTAGGACATGGCGGATAACCAACGACTAAACCTGTAGCCAGGTGTATAACATCAGCGCCATTCTTCCTCATCTCTTCAGGAGCATATTCAACGTTTCCACCTGGGCAGCCTCCGCATGATGTGTATCCAACGATCTCTAGATCTTCATCTTCGTCATAGATATCGAAAGCACCTTCTCTATTTTTCATGGATTCAAAACATTTACCACCAGCACAGCTACTGTATCTATCACAGATAATTATTCCGACCTTTGTTTTATCCTTCATATTAGAACCTCTTTTTCATCTGAAAACTATTTTTACACATAACTGTAAAAAAGGCCTATTAGATATAATTTCCTCATTAATCTTTGTTTGATCAAATTAATATAAGAATTATTAATCTTTATTTCAATTAAATACTATTTTTACTCTGTAACGAATGGCTTTAGTGTGTCTGTTATCCTTTTAACTTCATAATCGTCCAAAACACTCCTCCTGTCAGTGATAAAATTATTGATCCGTGGAACGCTCGAAACCAATACAGTTTTATATCTCTCATCATAACAAATGTTGTTCTGTATCGGTAATAAAACTTTATTCAACCGTTTTCCGCTGAGAGGGACCTTTTCTCCTAAACGAGATTTCAGAAATATATAGAGTACCTTCCCCGCACGATCCAATTGTTCATGAGGGCTGATATCTTTATTTTTAGCAAGATACTCTTTGCTCCAGTTCTTAACTTCGATCAGAAAAATACCTTTGTACGAAACTACTACTAGATCCATCTGAGCTGATTTTAAGTTTTGTTCTCCTTTATAGCTATGCCAATCATCCAGTTTGAGGTTGAGTCCACACAGTATTGCATGATCATCGTCTAATTTTGACAGTTCGTTCAAGACCTTGACTTCACCTTTCGCACCATGATAGAAAGAATCATCCTTGATATCTCTAAACCGCTCAATGCGATTCAGTAACTCTATATGTTCTTGATTGAAAATTTCATCAGGATTCTCTTTCCATCGATGTAAATTGTGTTTCTGTTTTCTCTCCGTTTTCTTTATTTTCCTCAAGTTCCAAGGCTTCGAAATATGCCTTTGAAAGAAGATCTGAAGATGGTTAAAAATCGCTGAGAACCACTTCTTATTGTGCTTATTTTCTTTTGCTTCTTTCTCGATGTCTCTTATTCTATTATCATATTTTTGGACTTTGTTTTTCTTTTTCTTTCTGATCTTTTTCAATTTTTTCTTTTCTCTTTCTTTTTTTCTAGGTAGAGCATCAAAAAATCTCTTTTTTTCTCTGCTAAGTTTTTTATTTAACTTATCACAATATAGATTGATATCCTTGAATCTATCAATATTTGGAGGACATCTCTCCAGTATCTCTTTCTCACTTTCTGGGATCCCATAAATTCTTGACAACAAAACCCCAAATAATTTTAGATTAATATAATTTTCTCCAAACATCATCAAGTCCAAATAGAATATTTTAATTCACCATAAAAAATCAAATCCAGAAAACCATTTCAAGATTCACAAAA
>CAYNOZ010000088.1:0-4069 GCA_964398955.1 uncultured Thermococci archaeon
TTAGTGAAACGAATTATTGATATAAGATCTTTTTTTACTTTAAAATAGTAAAAAACTTTTCTATAGTAGAGTAAGGGAAAGAACCCTCTTTCCTTCAGGGAAAAGAACGTCAGTGAAGAATAACTTACTATGACCGAAAAAGTACTAAAGAATAGTTTTACAACTAATAGTGAACAAAAGAGTTCGAAAATAGAGCAAATAATAGTTAACTTAGAACTAGACATGGAAAAACCAAAACTTAATCACCTAAAAAACTATGTACAAGGACTAATCAAAGTCCAAACAAAACAGTACAGGGAACTTCCAATTACCTAACAAATATTCAGACCAAATTAACCCAAACACAGCACCAAAAAATAAACAAACAAAAACAAGCCAAAAAAGACTCCAAAAACTATCAAACAACAAAAAACAAAGATTTTAAGTAGTTTACTAGCTATATTGGTGAAATTTGCAGGTTATTAAATTCTTACTCTCTAGAAAATTTTGTAAAGTACTGAATCGGATTGAACGAAAAATAATAAGATCTAGATATCCAATCTAAAAAAATCACAAAATTTTTGAATACGGAACAATAAGACAATTATGAATAGATCTGTAGAGAGAATATAATGAGAAGGCTAAAAGAAAGAATTCCCATAACAGAAGACGATGAAATAGTACTGGATCTGTATGAAAAATTCTGGGGAAAGATTATAAAGTATTAAAAACCAATAAAGGGGAAAATCCCTTAAAGGATTGCAAAAGAATATTAGTTTAGTCCTTCTGGATAGAGACCTCGCGATATGGAAGGAAAGGGGATAATGAATAAAGTTAAAGATAACTCTTAATTAGAGAGTATCCTGACAATAATGTCTTCCGGAATAGAGCCTTTCTTGGATGTAACAGATAATCCATTGGAATACTATTTAGTGAAACCCATAAAGCCAGCTGATCTATGGTCAGCAGTTAAACGGGTACTAAGGGATACAGGAAATTAACCAAGCAATAATTGATCCAAAAATACGGATCAGATCTGTCTCCCTCAAACAATGGAGGAATGAAGATGAATGTATTAGATTTAAATGAGATCGTTGTAGTTACCGATCAGTCTGGAGAAGTAAAAAAAGTTAATGAAAAAGCCGAAAATTACTTTAAACAAGATTTAATAGGTAAAAAACTACCAGAGATCTGTGAAACGGAAGAGAATAGTGATGAAATAATACTGGAAAATGAGGGTTCTTTAAAAGGGATTAAATCCCAAACAGAAGATGGAACTATTTTGATCTTTAGGGAAGATTATGAAAGCGAATACGAAAGATCCCAAGAGAAGATTCAGGAATACATATATGCGGTATCCCATGATTTCAGATCTCCTTTAATGACCATAAAGTCTTTTAGTACTTTTCTGGATGAAGATTATGCAGAAGAACTTGGAGATGAAGGGAAAGACTTTATAAACCGTATAAAACAGGCTGCGATCAAAATGGAAGACATGATAGAAGATCTACTCAAATTATCCAGAATAAGAAGAACAGAAAAATCAACTTTTGATTTGAATAAAATCTTAAAATCAGTTATAAAAGATTACGAAAACGAAGCAGAATTCAAAGTAGCTGAAATGCCGGAAATTAATGCGAAGAAAAAATGGATAAGAAAACTGTTTGACAATCTGATCGAGAACGCTGTAAAATACAACAAACCGGATAAAAAGGTTGAAATAGATTTTAAGGAAAATGATAAATATAAATTCTTCGTGAAGGATAATGGACATGGAATAAAGGAGAAAAATAAGGAAAAAGTGTTCAAATTATTCGAAAATACTGGAAAAGAAAATGAAGGCAAAGGAGCTGGCCTAACTATATGTAAAAAAATAGTTGAGGATCAGGGCGGAAGAATCTGGATAGAACCTACTGATAATGGAACCACCGTCCAATTCACACTATCAAAGAGTTGAAGATGGATGAAGAAGGAATTAAAAATACTTTATATAGAGGATAATAAAAACCATCAAACAATAATGAGAAGATCCTTGGAACAGGACCCATCAGTTAAATTCAAATTAGAAACCGAAAAAAAAGGGTCTCAGGGACTAAACCAACTAAAAACAGAAGAATATGATCTAACTTTCTTAGACTACAAATTACCAGATATGAATGGAATGGAAGTACTTAAAGAAGCAAGAAAGGAAAAAATAAGCACTCCTGTAATAATTGTTACCAGCCAGGGAGATGAACAATTAGCCGTTAATGCCCTAAAAAATGGAGCCCAGGACTACATATCTAAAAATAACCTTACAGCAGATAAAATATGGGATAGCATAGAATACGCATTAGAATACTCCAGCAAAAAAGACGGAAAATGGGAAGAAGCAGAAGAAACAGAGATCCCGGATAAAAAGGAAATCAAGGAATCTTCTTTCTTTAAAGGGGACCTGGTAATAAGAAGATCTGGAAGAGAAAGAAAAATGATAGAAAGCGCCTCCATTAGAATAAATGACAAAATCCGGTTCTCTAATGATGAGGAATTAACAATAAACTTTGACGACATAGGGAATATACGTCTATCCCAATGGTCCCCCAATAAAGAGGAAAAAGCTATTTCCATTACTGAAAAGAACAAAAGCCGAGTATTTTTAATAAACCTTCTATCCAGAAATAAAATCAAAACCTTCTTCTACAAAGTTCTAAAACAGATGATCGGAACAAAAGCCACTTTTGGAAGACATCACCTAAAAGGTAGCTCAAAAGGTAGATGGGAGATTGGGGAAATAGAAATACTTAAAGATAGCGTCTTACTCTCTTTACAATCAAGAAAAGTCCTGATTGATATAGAATCAGTCGAAAAAATCGGAACAAAAAAAGTAAAACGAAAACGAAGAAGAGCATACCTGCTAGGAATAAAGCACAGGGTATCGGGGAAAAAAGCATACACCACAATAGGGTTCTACAAAAAAAGAAAAGCAGAACTCCTATATCCTTACTTAAGAATAGACAAAGATCTAAAGAATTAATCAAATCCAGAACTCCAAGTTCCTTTGCCCTCTCTCTCATAAGATTTAGTCATTTTCCCCATATCCGTAACTTTTTCTGGTTTTGCTAGTCATTCACAGTAATCTATAATCTATACTCAGCCTCGAAGCTTTTATGACTCCTTATCAGGGAAAATAGAGTGTTAACTAAATTTTCTGATTCGTGCCTATGAAATACTTTTAATATTTTAAAAGATCGGGAAGACAATCCCCATTTTTTTCCCATTGAATAGTTACATCCATTAAAAAGGGTGGCAGACTTTTGTTGTGACGACCCTCCCAAAAAAAATATAAATGTCCCCTCTTACGGTTTAAAACTAATTGAGGTGAGAATAATTTCGTTCATAAAACACTTTTTAGATATTTTCATGGTCCAAGGTTCCTCTGCTTCTGGTTCTAGTGATCAAAAACTAAAAGAAAGAGAAGAGAAGATTGAAGACCTCGAAGAATCGAAAAGAGAATTAAAAAAGAGGATTCAGGATGCTAAAGAAGCTAAAGAGACCGCTCAAAGAAAAGTTGGATATCTAGATGGCGTTCCAACACCGGTAATGGCAATAGATAAGAACTACAATGTGGTTTATATAAACGAGGCCGGGGCAGAAACAGTAGAAAAAACAAAAGAACAATGTCAGGGCGAGAAATGTTACAACCTGTTCAACACAGAAGACTGCCAAACAGAAGACTGCGCACTAAGAAAAGCAATGAAACACGACGATGAATACCAAAGAGAAACAGTATCAAAACCCACACAAAACAAAGAAATACCCGTAGAATACACAGGAACACCAATAAAAGACGAGCAAGGGAACATAGTAGGAGCACTAGAATACATAAATGACATCACAGAACAGAAAAAAGCAATGTCAGAAGCACAGGAAAAATTAGAATATTTGGATAGTATTCCAACTCCTGTAATGGGGATTGATAAGGACTTTAACGTTCAGTTTATGAATCCGGCTGGAGCAGAAGTCGTAGGAAAAACACAAGAACAATGCAAGGGTGAAAAATGTTACAACCTGTTCAACACAGAAGACTGCCAAACAGAAGACTGCGCACTAA
>CAYNOZ010000088.1:4169-4698 GCA_964398955.1 uncultured Thermococci archaeon
GAAAAGCAATGAAACACGATGACAAATTTAAAAGAGAAACAGTATCAAAACCTTCCCCGAACGAGGAGATACCTATTGAATACACTGGTGCTCCCTTAAAAGACGAAGATGATAACATAATAGGGGCATTAGAATACGTTACTGACATTACAGAAAGAAAAAAAATGGTAAACAAAGTGAAAGACACTGTGGAAGAAATCTCAAACCGAAATCTCCAAGTAGATCTAGACGTAGAAGGACTAGAAGGTGACTACCTAGAAATGGCAGAAGGACTCAATACTTTGATCAAAGAACTGAATAAAGATATTACAGATATTAAAAACTCCGCACAAGAAGTTAGTGAAGCTTCAGATTCGATAGCATCTTCTTCTGAAGAGTTAAATTCGACTTCGAGTGAGGTTTCCGAATCCGTTCAGTCGATATCTCAAGGAGCTGATGATCAAGCTGAAATGACTCAGGAATTGGCCAGGAATGTAGAAAATGCTTCAGCAAATGCAGAAGAAAGTGCCGCAGAATCAGAAGACATAGC
>CAYNOZ010000089.1:0-4628 GCA_964398955.1 uncultured Thermococci archaeon
TATAAAACCGGATCCAAAAAGAAACATCGAGGAAAGTATGGGAACTATGTTTTTATGTGGAGGGGAGGATTCGAACCTCCCTTCAAACCGTCCATATGGATTCAGAGCAGATGAACCATTCTCCCACTATAAATGGTGGTGGAAGCTAACCAAGCCTCGCACATGGACGGCCACACCACCGATCGTTAAAGCCATTGAAAAAAATTTATTACCTATCATTTGTATCAACTTCTCCTTAGAAATATTGGAATTCAATATTACACCGAGGAGAATGGCCATCAAAACTCCTATCTCCACAATTTGAATTCTTGTTAATATTATGTTAAATCATATAAAAATCTTTTTAATGTCTAGAAATTATGAAAAAAAGTAATAATCCTCAAAACATAAATGTTGTAATAGAATCTACCACAAAAAATTAAAACACAACAAATAACATAAAACCATATTATATAACCAAATAAATCATCCAATTTCTCAATGGATTTGTTAGGTAAGATCTTATTTATTGTAGTACGAATTTAGTAGATTTTTTCTTGTTTTGGGTGAGTTTATTAAGTGGTTAATGTAACGTTTCTATTATGAGGAATGTAGATAAGTTATTTTACATAGTTCTGGTGACAGCGTTTATTCTGAATATTTTTTGTGCTTTTAATACTATAGATACTTTAAGAGATCCTACTCTTGCTTTGTCAGAGATGAATCCGATTCAAAGTCAGATTCTATCACTTTCTCACTGGTTAGGATTCGTAACACCTATCATAACTTTCTCCATTATAACAATTACTTATAAATGGAATAAGAATGGAGGCTTAGTACTTGTTGGTACATGGCTAGGAGTGGAAATTTCAGACTTCCTCATCCACTTAGTACCAATCCTAAGCTAAACCAAAAAAGAATTAAATAATACAAAATTAAAAACGTGAGAATCATGAAAGAAAAAGATCAATTATTTACAGCCTCAATAATTATAGCAATTATATTTAATTATGTTAGCGCTTTTACCATAATGAAAGCTCTTCAAAACACTAAATCTAGTTGGGTGCCAGGAAACGTAATACAACTGAATCTATACTCAATCTCACCTGCTCTAGTTCTCATCGCACCTTTTATAGTCACTCCTCTACTCTATAAAATTTATAAGTCGAAGAATAATATAGGTTTGGTCTTAGCCGGATTATGGACAGGGATCCTAGGATTTGATCTCGTAGTCCGATTATACCTACATATATAAGGGATTCTGATACTACTAGTTAGTTTGATGATTTAAAACTTACAAAATTGACATATCAATAAAATAAGTAACCACACTTACTTTCTAATACTTATGATCTTACCAAACAATTTATCTTATTTTTAAATTTATTTGTTAGGTAAGATCTTTTTTCATATTTTTGAAACTTATTCTCACGAAAATCGGGTTATTCTCACGACCTCTCTCTCCCGTTGAGAATAAAGGATGGGTTTTGAAAAGAGTATGTCTTAATCTTTGATCCTATTCGGATCATCTAATTAAAAGATAAGTATTTAACTTCTTTATTGTTTTTTTATGGTAATTAATCTTTTTATTCAATATAATATAACTATATTTTGTCTTTATTAGTATGGGGTTTTTATTAGTCTTTATTTCTGAAATTACCTAAAGAATGTAGAGAACATTCTTTCTATTTTTTGATGAAATATATTCCATAAGTTCTAGATTTCAGTATTTTTAAGTATTTTGGTATAATTTTAACAAATTAGGTGGTTATGTAATATTTGGATCATCTATGTGTAATTTAGTATTTTCTAGAATCAGTCCTGATGTTACTATATTTTCCTGAGATCGTAGAGTAAGAGGTACCTTCTGATTTCAGGTGAGTTCATTCTCATAGGGAGAGAGAGGTCATGAAAATATGATGGTTTTATTGAAATTAAAAATTACAAATTTTGAGAATAATAACCCAAAAATTTATAAGGGCTAATAATACTAATTTTATTGGTGGTGCTCTTGGGCGAAAATCTGAAAGAACATTTAGTTGATTCTTATATAAATATTGAAGGAACTAAATATTTAAAAAATGAAGATGTCTTCGATATGGATTATGTACCAGACGACTTGGTAAGGCGTGATGATAAAATTGAAGAAATATTCGGAGGCCTTGCAAAAAGTGTTCATGGTAAAAAATCCACCAATGATGTATTAATCTATGGACCCCAAGGAACTGGTAAGACCGTTTCTCTCCTAAAAACAAAAGAACTCCTTGAAGAAGTTAATGATGAAAGAGATGGATCAGGATCATATTTTTATGTTTCCGGCAGAGGCAAAACAGGATTAATTGAGCTACTCCACGAGGGATTAAATCTTTCCAGGAATAAGAAACATAACTCAGCTGGAGATTATTTCAGCAAATTAGAAACTATAACCAATAATAGTTACGTAGTACTAATGATCGATGATTTTGATAAGTTTGAGAATGATTATCCTGAGAGAACACAATTTTTACTAACCAAGATCTTTGATATGGAGAAAGTAAGTTTGGTCCTAGTCTCTAATTCAAATGATTTATACGATATTATAATGAAGGATATGTCTAATTTCAGTAGAATGAGGCCTGTAAAAGTAGAATTTGATCCATATGAAGAGGATATTATTAAAGAGATATTGCTCCAGAGAGCTGAATACTTGAAGGATGAGGTCTATGATGATGAAATAATCGATTATATTGTCGATTCTAGTGATAATGGTGATGCTCGGATGGCTATTGAGATTCTAAAGATAGCTACCCAGGAAGCTGAAAAAGATGAAACTAAGATAACTAAAAGTCATGTTGATACGGCTACCGAGAGGTACACTGATAGGCAGGACTTGGAGTACATATCAAGAATTCAGCCACAGTACATAGCTTTCTTAGAGGCTGCAGCTAATTTCATTACAGAGAAGGATAAGATGCCTACGGTTGACGATATTATGAATGAGTATGAAGTAATAGCAAATGAAAGGAATATGAAAAGAAGGTCTAAAACAACTCTTTACAGGTATGCGAAGAATTTAGATGAGCAATTTGATATTGTTAATAGAAAAACTGTTAATGATGGTAAGACTAAGAGAATTGTTCCTTTGATTGGAGGTCTTCAAACTTTCTTAGATAATGTGAATAATTACTATAATAATAGTTTTAAAGATTAATTCTTTATTATTCATGCCGGAGGGTTGTTGTTTTTTCCTAAGAGCACCACCCCCTCTGGCTTATTCTCATATTTCTATTTTAGAGAGAGCCCTGATGAGAATACCCTCTATTTTTTGAGAATAAAAATATTTTTATTGAAAATAAGTCAATAACAAATGCAAATAACCCAATTCTTAATCACACAAAATTAGAACTGGTAAAAATTAGTAATTAACCTATTCCTGAAATAAATTTAAGATCTTACCAAACAATTTAACCAGTTTAATGGTATATTTGTTAGGTAAGATCTATTGAAAATTAAATAGTTTCAAAGCAGTGTATAAAGAATTTGATATTTTCAAGGATAAAATTTAAATACTATGGTATATTAAAGTATACGGAGGTATAAGGGTTGAATGATTCCAGTATGACAACGATTAAAATACCGAAAGAACTACGTGATAAGTTGAAAGAACTGAAAGTACATGAAAGACAACCCTATTATGAAATTATACGAATGCTTTACGAAGATTACGAAGAATAAACTCTTTCTCCATATTTAATATGTCGGAGGGCCAGGAAGGCCGACCAAGGACAACCCTGGCCCCCGGCTCCCTAGATAGGAGCATGATATTATGGAATTAGTAGGTAAAAAAGATTTTGTTGAAGAATGGGATCCTAACCAAGGATCTAAGAAAGACAATTCTCAAGAATTAGATTTTAAAGCAAAAAGATTTAATGGTGAGTCTCTTTTACAGGAATTTTTTAGACAGAGACAGCAACAGCTTCGTAAGGAATCTAAGATCCATGAAATTCAAAACGCTATTGTAGATGTTCGGAGTGAATTAGATTCTGATAGAGATATTCAAGAGTTAAACCACTGTTTGAGGACTTTGTCCAAAGTCAAGTTTAGAGTGAGTGAGTCTGGATGAATTTAAAAATTGCATCTAGATTTTTCGGAACTTTCGGAATTGCCACTCTTATCTTTAAAAAAGTAGATTTTCAGTTTTCTATTAGATTTGATTTTATAGGGATCCCAGGCGAAGCTCAAGACTCCATACGGCCACCAACCGTTCCTGGGACCCTACGATCTTTAGGTCGGGAGATATATCAGAGTTTCGCCTGTCGTATCTACACTTCTCAGATCCCTTCTAACCAATCTAAAGGAGGGATAACCATTGTGTAAGCCAGAAAATATTAGTTTTGATTTAAATAACTTAGAGGAAGTTTCTAAGGAAAGTGCTAAAAAATTAAAACAATATGGAATAGATTCTATGGAAGATTTTAAAAAGAAGATGGAAACTCCCCGTGGAATAGTAGACCTACTAGAAGTAGATGGAATGACTTATGCGGAATTAAAATCTATTTACAATAATAGATGGGGAAAGTTAGAATTAGATTTGGATATTCCGGAGAGGGATGGTTATGAAGGTTAGTTTTCCGTATTCTCTTTCTAGTGGAGAGGTTAGTTCTTTTAAA
>CAYNOZ010000090.1:0-4532 GCA_964398955.1 uncultured Thermococci archaeon
CGAACATGATGTAAACCATTACATTTTGTTGTCCTATTATTGGACCTAAGAAGGGAATTTGTGAAATAATGGGGATTCCAATATTTGGTAAACTAGGTACAGTTGCTGAAGTACCTTTAGAACCCCAAATTAGCCATGTAAGGAATCTGGTTAAGGCCGCTGCTAGTAAATTAATTCCAACTCCAACTAATATTTGATTTGCGTTGTATATTACGGATAAGAATGCTAGTATTAGAGACATTAGACCCCCAACAAGTGCGGCTACTAACAAACCAAGCCAAGGACTACCAATAAAGTATGAAACTGCAACTGCACTCCATGCACCCATCAATCCCATTCCTTCCAGACCTATATTTATTATTCCTGATCCTTCCGAATAACTCGCTCCGATTGCAGGTAGAACTATTGGAACGGCCGATCCGATCATTCCACTTATCACTGCAACGCTAATAAGATCTGCAAGAACTGACATTATTCTTCACCTCCGAGTTTGTTTCTAATCACTCTCATTAATTCGGGCGCTCCGACAAATAGAATAACTAGAGCTTTCAAAACACCGATTATCTCCTTTGGAAGTCCAGCTATTACTATGTCTAGATGATTCCCTCCTGCTGTAAGAATTCCGAAAAGTCCGGCTGTTAGTATAACTCCTAAGGGATGATTTCTAGCTAATGCACCGACTGCAATTCCGTCAAATCCTAACCCTGGACTAAATCCTACTGTATAACTTCTATGAATGCCCATCGTTTGTAAAGATCCTCCTAAACCAGCCATTGCCCCTCCTAATAGCATTGATATTACCATAGCTTTTTTTACATTAACACCGCCATAGCTTGACGCATCAGGACTGAATCCAACTGATCTTAACCTGTAACCGATCGAAGTTTTCCATAACAAAAAGTACATTGCTATTGCTGCAATAATAGCTATTATTAGGCCTGTGTTTCCACCACCACCTGCACAATACTCTTTAAGTATAGGTATTTCGCTAAATTGATGTAGCATTGCTGTTGATTTTATCTGCTTAGTTCTAGGTTCAAATCCAGGCCCTTTGAATGGATTATTGACCAGGTAAACAGTTAGGAAGGTTGCGATATAGTTAAGCATGATTGTTGTTACGACTTCATGAGCATCAAGGTAGGCTCTTAAAATTCCAGCTATAGATGCCCAGAATGCTCCAACTATCATTCCTACAATTAGGACAATTGGAATGTGTATTAAAGATGGTGCGCTTAGATATGCTCCAGCTAGGGCTGCTGCAAAACCTCCTAACATTAGTTGTCCTTCGCCACCAATATTGAATAATCCAACTCTGAAAGGTATTGCTAAAGCGAGTCCTGTCATTATTAAAGGTATTATTTTGGATACTGTATTACTTATACTTGAAGGAGTACCGAGTGAACCTTTAAGAACTTCGTAGTAGATATATAAAGGGTTGTATCCTAGAATTGTAATTATTACTGCCCCTATGATTAAAGGAATTATGAGAGCTAAAAGAGATAGTATTAATTGTTCTTGCCATCCTCCTTTCTGTTTTAGATATCTACTTGAATATTTTTTAATTTTCGTCAGTACTGAATTCAAGCTTCTACCTCCTCTTCGTTACTATTAGACCTTCCATTTGATTTTCCAGTCATTAATAGTCCTAATTCTTGTTTAGTGTAATCTTCTGTTGGTTTTACTTCTACTATTTTTCCTTCATAGATGACAGCTATTCTATCGCTTAAGGTTAAAATTTCGTCTAATTTGGTTGAGATCAATAGTATGCCTTTGTTTTGATCTCTCATTTTCAGAAGTCTGTTATGTATGTATTCTATTGATCCTACATCTAATCCTCTGGTTGGTTGTGATGCTATAATTACTTTAGGATCTTTATGAAACTCTCTTGATACTAATAGCTTCTGTTGGTTTCCTCCTGAAAGCTTTCCAGCTTTTTCTTTAGGTCCTGGAGCTCTAACATCGAATTCTTTTATTAATTTCTCAGTTGTTTCAATCCATTTTGGGTAGTCTATCATAATGGAGTGTTTAATGTGGTTGTCCTCTCTTCCCAGCATTATGTTTTCTGTAAGATCTAATTCAGTTATGAGACCTCTTTTAAGTCTATCTTCGGGTATGTACGCCATACCTGATTTTGATCTTTTTTTGGGGTTTAGTTTGGAGATTTCTTTAGATTCTAGCGTTATTTTACCTGCTTCTAAATCCCTTATCCCCCATAAACTTTCTTCTAACTCAGTTTGTCCATTTCCTTGAATACCTGCAATACCTAGTATTTCTCCTTCTTTCAAATTGAAAGATACTTCATTTAGAGCCATTAGATTTCTATCGCTTTTTGCTTTTAAATTCTCTACCTCCAATACTACATTCCCCGGATTTTTCTCTTTCTTTTCAACTTCAAAAAGCACTTCTCTACCAACCATCATTTCAGCTAAATCATCTGTATCTGTTTCATCTGTTCTTACCGTATCAATTTTTTTCCCATCTCTAAGAACAGTAACACGATCACAGGCTTTCATAGCCTCTTCAAGCTTGTGAGTTATAAATATTATCGTCTTCCCATCCGCTTTTAACTCTTCAATTATCTTATAAAGAGATTCAATTTCTTGAGGAGTAAGAACGGCAGTAGGTTCATCTAAAATTAATATTTCCGCTCCTCTATATAATGATTTTATAATTTCTGCTCTCTGTTTTTCACCAACTGGAATATCTCTAACTTTAGTCGATGGATCCGAAATCTTTAACCCATATTTTTTTGAAGTTTCTTTCACCTTACTAATCGCTTCTTCCTCATCTAAAATACGTCCTTTCTCAGGTTCATTCCCTAGTACAATATTTTCAGCTATGGAGAATTTCGGGATTAACATAAAGTGCTGATGAACCATCCCAATTCCTAAGTTCATTGCATCGGTAGTATTTTTAATTTCCACTTCCTCACCGTTGATATAGATCTGTCCTTGATCTTTATTGTATCTACCGTAAAGAATTTCCATTAAAGTCGACTTTCCGGCACCATTTTCACCTAAAAGCCCATGAACTTCTCCTTCTTTAACACTAAAATTAATGTTATCATTAGCTAAAACTCCAGGAAATTTCTTGACAATGCCTTTCATCTCCACAGCATTTTTGTATTTCCTTTTCATCATCTCACCTAATACACTTTGAACTCTGACCTGGAACAATAATTAAGATAAATTAAATCAAATGAAGATTCAAGTTACTATTAGATTTTTAAATTTTTATTCATTGACTTCAAAGACACAAATATACAATTACTGTTTAATTTATAAATATTATTTATAAATATATATTTTTATACGGTTAAATATTTGAAAAAGAAAGAAATAAATTTAGGGTAAGTATTTAACCAACTATATCGTTGTAGCTTTTACCTTTTCCAGCGTTGTCTTCTACCCAGGTTTGGTAGTTGTTCATCGATCCTGGGACGGTTATTTCACCGTTTATAACTTTTTGCTTAATTGTATCTTTAACGTAAGTTTTTATACTATCGGGCACGTAAGGGGCGTATTCCATAGGTGTAAGACTTACTCCACCTTCTTCAAGTCCTAGAGCCACGGTATTACCAGTTTCTATGTCACCCTCCACTTCTTTTTTAATTGCTCTATAAACAGCATTATCTACTCTTTTCATCATACTTGTCATAGTATGAGATCTAGTACTATTCTCTGATGGTAATCCAATGTGATCCTGATTGTCATCCACCCCAATAGAATAATGACCAGTCTGTTTAGAAGCTTCAATAACTCCTAATCCAGTTCCACCAGCGGCGTGAGCTATAATATCTGCACCATTTGAATAAAAGTTTTGAGCCATTTCATTACCACTAGCAGAATCTGTCCAACTTCCAACATAACCTGATAAGACTTCTACATCTTCATTAACGTACTTGGCACCAGCCCAATAACCAGCTTCAAATCTTCCGATTAGTGGACCTTCCATTCCACCAACGAATCCTATTTTTTCTTGAGAGTTAATACCTTCTACTTGAGTATGCTGTGTCATTAATCCAGCCATTGCACCAGCTAAGAATTCTCCTTCATTTTCTTTAAACACTACATTTCTAACATTAGGCTGATTTACCACTGAGTCTATTAACATAAACTTTTGATCCGGATATTGCTGAGCTGTTTCATTCAGAGCGCTTGTCTGTAAGTAACCAACACAAATAATTAAATCATACTTTCCTTGTTCAGCATATCTCTGTTGATAAGTTGGGAAATCGGAAATTGCCTCAGGTTCGCCGTAAGTATCGTCTAATTTATCTCCAAATTCTTCTCTAGCCCTCTTGAGACCAGCATAAGCCATATCATTAAATGATTGATCTCCAAGACCTCCAGTAGCAAATACTATAGCAATATTTGTTGTTTCTTGTTCACCGTTATCACCATCTTCTCCATCATCACTTTGGTTTCCATTATTCCCTGTACAACCTGCTGCAACAACTGAAAAAGCTAGAATTCCAACCGCGAGAATAGCAGAAATTTTCATCCATTTATTGTTCATAAGGGTCTAACCTC
>CAYNOZ010000091.1:0-4503 GCA_964398955.1 uncultured Thermococci archaeon
CTCCTAGAAGTGGAGGATCTATAGATACTGGCATTACCCAGTCTAAAGTAATGAGGTTGGATTTGTTGTTTTCATTCCGGGTTGATAGTAGATATGTTCTCATAGGGTAGATATATCTTCTAGCGTTTTTAAGGTTCTGAATTTTTTTCAATATTTCCTCTCCTATATTTTGAAAGGTGCGAATTCTTTTTCTAATTTTCTTATTTCCTCTTCTGAGTTAACTTTGGAATAATCTCTTAGAGGTTCCTCATTGATTTTTAAGAAGGTTTCACCCCATTTAAAATTATTCATAAGTTTTTTTCCAAGTTCTTTTTTGTTTAATATGTATAAAGATGCTGTAAGAGCTTCAGCTGTGGATAATTTATATGGTTTCCCATAATTTACAGGGTTAGCAGGTACTAAGTAAGGTAATCTTCTAGGATTTACTCTTTTTTTAAGATTATCAAATGTCTTTTCTGCTTTTTTCCAGGAACAATCTAATGCTACTATTCTATCTGTTAATTCCTTATCTTTTGGGGATAGAACTTTGCTTGCAAAAGGTGAAAGTAATATAGATTTGTCCGGGATTTGATTTTGGTTTTTGATTAATTTAGCAAGATTAAACTTGCCTAATCTTTTTGCTGTACACTTTTTTGGATCATCCTGTCCGGTATAATAAATTATTAAATCCATCTATTCACTTCGGTTTAAGATTTTTTAATAAATAAACTTTTTAGGGGTTTTTTACCTGTATATTGTTCCTGGTCCTTCGTCTTCGATTTCTTGGACTTCTTTGTTTTCTTGATTATTTTCATTATCTTCTTTGCCGGATCCTGGTTTTATTTTTCCATGTTTGTCTTCGTATTGTTTTAGTTGTTTTATCATCCATTTTGTCACGTTTTTGAATTCCATGGGGCTTAGATGTATTTCTGTTTTTAGTTCTCTTTTAATTTTTTTGATTTGCATTTTGCTTTTGTTTTCTTTGTTTACTTCTGGTATTACTCTGTCTTGGTAGAATTCTATTCTTCCTCCTGCTGGATTTAGTCCTCCTAATACTCCTGTTATGTAATTTACGCTGAAATCATCTGCTTCGACTAGTTCTATGTCAGGAGATTTGCTTTTATCTTCAGATTCTTCAAATTCTTCTTCTAATAGTTCTTTGGGTTCTTCTGATTCTTTTTCTGTGATGTTTTCTGTTTTTTCTTTTTTTGAGTTTGAATTTTTATCTTCTTCTTCATTATTGGTCAACTTAATCACCTTCTTCTTTATTTTTTCGCATATTTAATTTATTTTCTTTTTTTATTTTTCTTTCTTTGTTGTGATCGGATAAATTTAATTATTTTTTTGTTTATTTGGTGTGTTTATCTGTTTTTATTTTTGTTTTTCTCTTTTTTAGTTTGTTTGTTATTGTGGTGTTTTTTAAGTTCTTTCTTTTTTGTCATCCTTGTAAGTAGTTTCAATCGAAACTTTTTTATAAAGTATTTTCCATTGAAACTATATGCCGGAAGATAAACCAGTACACAGGTTACTTACAATTATAAACTGGAGAGTTAAAATGAAATTGAAGAATATGTTAGATCCCTATGATTTCAATCCTGGAGAATTTCCATTTCTAGCAACACTACTAGAACAAGAGGAGGGTATTACTCAAAAAGAATTATGTGAACAAATGTTAATATCAAAATCTACGACCTCTAAAAGAATAAATAATTTAGAGGAAAAAGGATACATAAAGAAGCGAAGAGATCCCGATGATCGCCGTAAAACTAGAATTCATCTGACAAACAAAAAAGAAGAGGTTAAAGAATTAACAGAGAAAATGAATAACAAAGCGGATAATTTAATGTTAAAGAATTTTGACGATGAAGAGAAAAACCAGTTTATAGAATATTTAATTAGAATCTTAAATAATATTGAAGATAATTGAATTAAAAAGAATTAGAGTGATTAAAATGTCCTTGATAAAATTAGATGAGGTGGAAAAACATTACCAGATGGGTGAAACGGTTGTAAGAGCTCTTCGAGGTTCTGATCTAAATATAGAGGACGGAGAGTATGTTGCTATTATGGGGCCTTCAGGTTCAGGTAAATCCACCTTGATGAATATGATAGGCGCGCTCGATGTCCCTACTTATGGAAATGTAGAGATTGAACAAACTGACATTTCAAAATTGTCTGAGTCAGATCTTGCCGTATTAAGAAGTAAGAAAATAGGATTTGTGTTTCAAAGATTTAACTTAATTGGTAGTATGACAGCATTAGAAAATGTTGCATTACCTATGATATTTTCAGGAGTTTCTAAAGAGGAAAGAATAAAAAGAGCTGAAGAAATACTTGAAAGAGTTGGTTTAGAGGATAGAATGGATTTCAGACCGAATGAGTTATCAGGAGGTCAACAACAGAGAGTATCAATAGCCAGAGCCTTAGCCAATGATCCTGAAGTAATTTTAGCGGACGAACCTACAGGAAATCTTGACACAAAAACAGGTAAAAAAATTATGGAACTTCTAGATCAGCTCAATCACCAAGGAAAGACAATAATTATGGTAACACACAATCCTGAAGATGCTAAATATGCTGATCGTGTAGTTGAGATAAAAGATGGTGTAACGAGCACCACAAAAAAAGATAAAATAAATAAAGAATCTAAAGAAGGTGAAAAAGAATGAGAAAAATTTTTGCAGGTATATTTATTCTAGCTTTAATCGGAAGCGCTTTTGCAGTAACAGCCCCAGTATCAGGGCAGACAAGTCAATACCCAGATAATTACTTAGTAGTGCAGCTAATTAAAACAGATCCAGTACCATTACAGACCTCTGAATACGCAGATGTATGGATTAAAGTTTCAAATCGAGGAAATAATGAATTAGAAAATGTTACAGTTAGACTTGATCCACAGTACCCGTTCTCAGTAGATCCTGATGAAGAGTTAAAGATTAATCTGGGGAATATGCAACCTTTAGAAGAGTATAGAGAACATTTCCAGGTAAAAGTTGATGAAAACGCAGTTCATGGTGAAAATTATCTAAGAATATATACAAGCCATAGGGACTCTGGAGGAGAGGATTTAAGGAAAATACCGGTTCAAGTTAGAACTGATGATGCAGCTCTTGTAATTGAGAAGGTAGACTTTCCGGAAAAAGTTAGTCCAGGAACTTCAAATGAGATGGAGTTGACTTTAAGAAACTTAGCTGATTCTTATCTAAAAAATATCGATGTTCATATGGATTTAAGTTCTCCAGAATTACCTTTTGGAACTTCAGATACTACAAGTAGAAGAGTTCAGAAAATAAAGCCTGGCATGACCAAGGAAATATCATATAATATACATGTAGATGAGAATGCGATGAATGGAGTTTTTAAAATACCATTAAGTTTAAACTATGAAAATGAGGCAGGAACTAAATTCCAGAAACAAGAAATGTCCGCTATAGTCATAGGAGGAGAATCCAGCTTAGAAGTTAACTTACTAGGTAAGCAAATAGATGAAGCAGGAGAAAAAGGATTATTAGCATTTGAAATCGTTAATAAAGGACAAGGATTAGCCAGATTTGTATCAGTAAAGGTTCCTGAATCACAGCAATATGAAGTCCTTTCAACTGATCAAAAATATTTAGGTAACCTCCAACCAGGAGGATACAGAGTAATGAATGTAACCATGTATGCTGAAGAAGGGACTCAAAGCCTAAATGTTCCACTAGAATTAACCTACGATAATCCAAAGGCCGGTTTAGAAACAGAAACTCGAGAAATTAAAGTGGATCTTTATGATGAAGGAGAGTTAGAGAAATACGATATAGCGGAAGATCCTGATTTAGAAGTAGGGATAGACAGAAAAGATATACAGAGTGCTGGTAAGAAAGGACAATTAACGTTTAGAATAGTTAACAGAGGAGAAGGAGAAGCCAGTTTCACATCACTGGATATTCAAGATACTGAAAATTATGAAATTTTATCTCCAAGAAGCAATTACTTAGGTAATATGGATGCAGATGATTACCAAACGGTTCAAGTAGACATATATTCAGAGGAAGGAGTTGAATCATTAGAGATACCGGCAAAATTATCTTATAAAGATTCAAGCGGAGAACTTAAAACAGAGGTACAAAATGTTTCAGTTGATTTGTACAGCCAAGAGGATTTAAATAAATACCAATTAACCTCCGGAGGATTTAATCCGATATATGCAGTAGCGATAATAATAATCATCGGCTTAGGAATAATTTATTGGAGAAGAAGAGGTTGAAGGATGTTCTTTGATTTTCTATCTCTTGCTTTCAGAAATATAACACAAAGAAAAAGAAGAACTTGGTTAACAGTAATAGGAATATTCATAGGTATAGCAGCTGTAGTAGCGCTAGTATCACTAGGACAAGGATTAAATCAATCAATTACAAATGAATTTCAAAGCATAGGATCAGATAAATTATTCATAAGACCAGGAGGATCTACAGGACCAGGAGGAAGTTCCACAGCAGGAACAGCAGTAGAACTAACCGAAGATGACTTAAGAACAGTAGAAAG
>CAYNOZ010000092.1:0-4451 GCA_964398955.1 uncultured Thermococci archaeon
CCTGCTGCGCCCCGTAGGGCCCGGACTCGTGTCTCAGAGTCCGTCTCCGGGCTCCCCCTCTCAGGGCCCGTACCGATTATCGGCACGGTGAGCTATTACCTCACCGTCAACCTAATCGGCCGCAGCACCATCCTGTGGCGCCTGAACATTTAAGAGAGGTGCATTCCAGCTAGCCTCTCCTATTCGGGATTATCCCCAGTTTCCCGGGGTTATCCCAATCCACAGGGTAGGTTTGCCACGTGTTACTGAGCATTCCGCCGGGTGGACGAACCACCCACGGCTCGCATGGCTTAATCGGATCCCGATAGCAGTGACCTCCGGCAAGATCAACCGGAATCGAGCTTGACCGCAAAAATTGTGTCGGGTTGAGTACCATCTCATGCCACTTGGAGTGTGGCCTGAGCGGTTGGCCTACCTTAGACCTGAGGGATTCATTTCTGATTTCCTCAGGTCCGCATTTTTATGACCATGAGTGGAAAATGGTTCTTCATCGGATGGGACTTCACCCAGGCCTCCAAACCACGCCTTTTTGTTTCCTCATGGTGCGAGTATAACTATTTGTTTCCCCTTTATAAATGTTTTCCTATGGTTCATCATAGGGTTTTCACTTTCGGGGACTATCGCAATATATTGAATTAGATTTTCACTTATAAACCTTTTGGTTTTCTGATTTTTCTGGGTTGTGCGTCATTACATATGTGGAAAGTATGTCATTTTAGTTTTGGTGGCTATGTTCTTAAACTTTTCGATCTAAAAATTTTTAGTCGAAGAATTTTCGTTCCTTAGCTTTTTTGGTTTTTAGAAGGAAATTTTTTAGTCTTCGGCGGTTTCATATGGAGCGTTTATTATTTTATGGATTTCATCTGCTATTTTTTCACCTATTCCTTCGACCTTCTGGAGTTCGTTTTTTGATGCTGAGTAGATTGCCTCTACTGATCCGAAGTGTGTTAGTAATCTTTTTGCTAGAACTGAAGATACGTGTGGTAGTCCTTCAACTATGTATCTTTGCCTTTCTTTTATGTTCATCTTTTTTTGGTCGCCTCTTACTGATATTTCTTTTTCTTCGTCTTCTTGTTCTCTTTTTGCTATGGTGTATATTAGGGATGCTGTGTCTTCTTGGTTTCTGGAGTAGAGTACTGGTATTCCGTAGTCTAAGATTAGGGATGATATTGCTCCTCTTATTGCGTTTGGGTGTATGTCTCTTATTCCGTAGGGGCTTCCTTCAAGTATTATTATTGGGTTTCTATAGGTTTCCACTAATCGGCTTGATTGTTCGAATAGTCTGTTATCCATTAATGAGCTTAGAAAGTCTTCAGCACTTTTTCTTTCTATTATAACGTCTTTACTTAAGATGTAGTCGCCTAGATCTAGTTTTTGTATTTCTAGTTCTGCTTCTAGATCTCTTAAATTCCTTACGACTTTTGATTTCATTTCTCTGTTATCTATGTATATTTTCGGTTCTTTTGATCCGAATTCGAATTGAAGTTTTTTCTTTTTGGATTCTTTTTCTTCTTTAGCTGGTTTTTCTTCAGTTTTTTCATTATTTTTTGCTTTATTTCCTTTTGATTTTCCGGAGTATTGTCCGAGTGATGTTTGTATTGATTTTCCTTGATTGGTGCTGAGTTTTTTGATTGTGTTTTTCATTTTTTTCTCTTTTTTCTTGCTGCTCCAGTAGTATGCTTCGTCTCTAGTGTTTTTTGCCATTAGTACGATTATTTCTCCTGATTTTGTTCTTCCTGTTCTTCCTCTTCTTTGGATGGATCTTATTGCGGATGGTACTGGTTCATAGAATATTACTACGTCTACTTCGGGTATGTCTAGTCCTTCTTCTCCTACGGATGTTGCTACTAGTACGTTGTGTTTTCCTTGTTTGAATTTCTTTATTGCTTCTTTTTGTTCTTTTTGTGACATTCCGTTATCGCTTTGTCCTATGAATTCTTTTGGTTTTACTCCATCTGTCCATTTAAGCATTTTTTTTATTCTTTTGGCTGTGTCTCTGTAGTGGGAGAATACGATTATTTTTTTGGCTTCTTGTGAGAATTTTCTTGTTACTAGTTGATGTACTTTATCCATTTTTGGATGGTCTGTGTCCGCTTTTTGCGCTTTTTTTAGAGCTTTTTTTACTCTTTTATCGTTTAGTAGTTCTTTTGTGCTTTTTCTTTTTCCTCTTTCTGATCTTAATTTTTTCATGTAGTCTTTGTAGGATCTTATTCCTTGGGTTTCCAGTTTTTCAACTGCAGTAAATGTTTTGAAGGCGCTTGATTGTAATTTCATGCCTTCGAAAAGTTCTGATGGTGGGTCTGGGTTATTTGATATTTTTTGTTGGATATCGCTTTTTAAATCGAATAGATCTCTTTTTTTCAGGTTTGATATTCCTGCTGAGTCTACGAATCCTCCGTTCTTCAGTCTTTTCATCACATCTTTTAGATATTGGTTCATTAGTGTTTTGATATCTTTCATTATCTGTGGAAGTTCGATTTTGTTCCATTGTATGTCTTTTTCCTCTACAAAAGGTTTGACGTCGTATGAGTCTTCGTGACGTGCTTCAATGTTTTCTATGAATAGATTATCCATTACTTCTTCTATTTTGTCTCCAGATCCGGGGGATGCTGTTAATCCCATTATTTGGGGATCTTTTGATTTTTCCATATATTTTTTTGCTAGGTATACATATGAATAATCGCCTGTTGCTCTATGAGATTCATCAAAAACAGTTATTACTACATTTTTAAGAGATATTCCTCTCATTAAATCATTTTCTATAGTTTGAGGGGTTGCAACTATTATCTTGGATTCTTCCCAAATTTTTTTCCGATCTTCGGGCGATATTTCACCTGTTAGATGTTCAATATTATCATTATCTATCTCTAAATTCTCTTCAAGAGTTTCAAGATGCTGAAGCACTAATGGCTTTGTTGGCGCCAAGAATAAAGCTTTACCATTTAAATTATCCAACCTACTACCAATTACCATAACTGCTATTAATGTTTTCCCCAACCCCGTAGGCAGAACAACAAGAGAATTTGAATCCTTACTCTTCATATAAATAGTTTCCTGATAAGGTCGGGCTTCTATCTTATTCGATTTAACCAGAGGAACATCTACGAATTCTGAAGACATTAATTTAAATACTGAACAAGATTATTTAAAAATTATGAAAATTAAAAAAATTTGAAGAATCAATAATAAATACAAAAACTAAAAATCCTTAAAGCTTTCTCTTCTTTTTCACTTTGACATCTTTTATCCTAGTACCGGGATACTGACCAGACTCATCCTTCTCAATTGATTTTACCATATCCCAAATCGTTAACAAGGAAATGTTAACACCGGTTAAGGCCTCCATCTCCACTCCAGTTTTATAATCAGCTTTTACTTTGCATTCGCTTTTAATGTAAGATTCCTCATCATTTATAGTGAAACTTAATTTAATAGAAGTAATTGGAATTGAGTGACACATCGGTATTAATTCTGGAACTTTTTTAACAGCTAAAGTACCTGCAATTTGAGCTGTAGTTAACACATTACCTTTTTCAACTTCATTATTTTCTATACTTTCTATAGTTTCTTCATTCAAAAAGATTTTACCATCCGCAATAGCAATTCTCTTCACTACCTCTTTATCCCCAACATCAACCATCTTAACTCCATCTTGATCTATGTGCTTCATACTCATCAATGTTAACTCTCAAAAATTTTATAAACTTTTTTTGATATCATAGATTGAAGTAAAATGAATAAAATTGAATTAGATAAATCTTCATTTAAAGCACTAGCCTCTGAAACAAGAATAGAGATAATAAAAACCCTGAGCCAAAAAAGCATGAGGGTAACAGATCTATCTAAAGAAATAGAACTCTCAAAACCAACAATTCTCGAACACCTTAGAAAACTTGAAGAATCTGGGTTAGTCGAAAAAGAAAAACAAGGAGAAAAATGGATTTACTACAGCTTAACTAAAAAAAGTGAAAACCTACTAGAACCAAAAATAAACACAAGAGTAAAAATACTAATAGTAACATCCATAATATCATTAATAGGAGGACTAACACAATTATTTAACTACCTAAATCATATCAATGGAACAAACCAAAACAACGAACAAATAACAATCCAAACAGCAGAAAACATAGCACAAACCACCAAACAACCCGGATCACTATGGGAAGCAATACTACTAATAGGAGTAGCCATAACACTAATAACTATATCAATACTGTACTACAAATCACAAACACCACTAACAAAATAATCTTCTAAACACACACAAATGAATCCTTCAAATCACTATAGAAATTCCAATTAAAAAAATTCTAATTAAATTATACATAATTTCCTAAAAAAAAGAACAGAGAATTAAAAGAGTGATGTGTTTTTTCATGTTCTCATTACTTCAATAATTTTAGGACTTCTGAACCTGTTTCTCATCAGTTTTCTTGATATTTTCAGCT
>CAYNOZ010000093.1:0-4444 GCA_964398955.1 uncultured Thermococci archaeon
ACCTCAATTCCTCTCCGACCTAAAGGACGAAGTCTCCCTGAGGTGAAAAGATGAAGAATTATTTCTTAGAACCTGAAAAAAGTAAAAAGTTTTTTGGATCATTCCAAACAGAACGAAATAGTTCTATAGATTATTTTTTCAGAAAAGAAGGTTTTTATAGTGGTTGTTGGTTTTGTAAATTCAGATACTTTTAGTATTCTTTACTTATATATAATGAGAATGTGACATCCTCTTCTTCTTGAGGTAAGAGTCTTCCACCATTCGCACCCTTCCAATCCAAGGTTGAGGAGTTACCGTGGAAGTAACATAAATTGAAAAGCAACCGACTCTTTATAGTCATCCTAATTGGTTCTTATCTGATCGAAAACTTTCGTCCAAGCAATATGGAGGGGGTTAGGTCGTGGCTAAGGAGTTCAAGCGCACTGCCACAATATCCCTGCTCATGGTCTCCGGAAGATTCATTCTCCGGAACCCCTAAAGCACCCACACTTAGCTGCAGGAACTTGAAGAAAGCTCTTATAAAAGACTTGCCATGAACCTGAAAATCAATTATAGAGTTAGAACAACTTAAAGATTAGGTTTGGTGTATCTACCTCCCAAAGAGGAGGTCTTATCAACCACAAAGATAATAGTATGGCAAGAGGTATAGTAGGGAACTCACATTAGTAGACTTACACAATTATCATTTAATATGGTGTCCAAATACAGAAAAAGGTACTTAAGGAATATGTAAAAGATAAACTGGAAGAGCTAATACAAAAGAAAGCAGAAGAACTTAAATTAGAAATAATGGAATTATCCATACGGTCTGGCTACGTTCTATTTATAGAAGTTAATACTGATCTTTCTCTGAAAAAAATAATATAACAAATTTAAGGATACACATCAAGAGAACCGAACAAAGACTTTGAGTTCACCCAATTAACAAGCCTCCCGACAGGAAACTACTTCTTATCTTCTGTAGAGAAAGTTTCTAGCGAAATAATCCTGAAATCTTTGATAATCAAATAGGAATCTAAAAATGGAGATAAATAAAACCTTTGAAGATCAAGCTACATAACCTAACAAACCACTAATCAAGCTTAGTGACTTCCCCCCTTATCTTACTCACTTAGGTTCGTGAGGAAAATTTAGGGGTTTCCAGAGCAACTTCTCTTCAAGTTACCATCGTCACAGATCTCATTCGGAGTGGTCTCCAAGAAACTTCATCATAGAGGTTCGAGGTTCTTGCTTCTTCCACTAAACTTAACCAACAAAACATCATAAAGGATGATGTTGGGAGTTACTATTACATTGTTCCGAGTTCTCAGTGTCCACAAGCGTGAATTCAGCCGTGGCCATGCTTACTGGGTAATATAAGGTCTTGGAAATTATAAGTATTCCGATACAACCCACTACCTAAATCAAAGATTAAGGAAGGAGACTTCTCGTTAATAAGTTAAAACGAGATACAATAACTTTCAAGGATCATTAAAAGAAAAAGGTGCAAAACTCTATTCTGCTATAAAGCAGCAAGTAAGGAGGATTATAAGGTAAATTAAACCTAAAAAAGAACAATCAATACGGTTAAGAAACTATAAAATTAAATTAAAGAGGAATTATACAAATATAACTGAATAATGGTCTAAAATACCGATTTACAATCCACTCAAACAAAGAGGAGACTCTATATTGCGTCCAGTACACATAGCACGTAAAGATTATGAAGATGTAGAAAATGCAGATATAGGGGACTTAAAATCGTATTGAGGATGATGAATGGTCTACACTTAACAATAAAGAAAAAAATAGAATAAAGAGAAGAATATGATAATATTATTGCTGTATATATGTTTTTACGGTTCATAAAAACGTTTGTAGCTTTTAAAAATCGTAACACCAAATTTTATGCCAAAAAACCGACAAACAAGAAAACACTAAAAAACTTTGAAAAAATAGGTAAGAATAGAATAAAAAAAGTAAAACAAGTGATTAAAAGATTAGGGAATAGGGAACAGAGAAAAGTAGAATACTAACTACATAAAATAAGCAAAAAAATATTAGAAGATGCTGAGAAAAGAAAGGCTGTGATAGCTATCGGCGGCTAGAAAGGAACCAGAAACCAAGAGGACAAAGTGAAAATTCAACGATAAAATACATAAGTTTCCTTTCTTAAAGCTAAGGGAAATGATAGAATACAAAGCAAAGGAAAAAGGAATCAAAGTGGCCGATATTTCCGAAAAAAACACATCCAAAACATGCAACCGCTGTGGAACCAAGAACACTACAAGAAAAGGACAAGAATTATTCAGGTGTAAAGATTTTGGCTTAGAAGATAATACTGATAAGAATAGTGTTAAATGTTGGAAAAAGAGCTTTTGGTAAGGACATTCAAATCCCTCTATCTAAAGCAGGCCTGCACTTTTTCAGCCCATAACTCTAACGGTAATGTCGCACGTTTAGTGAATGATTGAAGAAACTCACAAACTTTGGTCGTGGGAGAATTCAGTGCGGAAAAAAAGAATCAAAGGCTGAAAATTAAATAATGGATTTATTTTTTGAAGGAAAACTAAACCTATGGTGGTTAAATGAAAAACCCAGAACTTGAAGAGGAGAAAGAAAAATTTGAGAAGCTATTCCATAATGGTCCGGAACCAATGGTTTTAATGGATAATGAAGAACGAGTTTTAGATATAAATTCCCGATTTAAAGAAGTTTTTGGATTTGTGCTGGATGAGATAAAAGGGAAAAAAATCAATGATGTTGTGGTACCAGATAGATTTGAAGAAGAAGGTAAAGAGCTTGATAAAAAATCGGGACAAGGTTACGTTAATTATGAAACGATCAGAAAAGGTAAGGAAGGAGAATTTCATGTTTCGATCTCTGCAACTCCAGTAACAATAAATGATAAAACTTACAAAATTGGAACATATAGAGATATAGAGAAGCGAAAAATAGCTGAAAGAAAATTTGAGACTCTTTTTGAGAATTCTCCTGTGGTAATATGGGTACAAGATTTTTCTGAGGTTAAGAAGTACCTTGATGGATTGAAAAATGAGGTAGATGATCTGGAAAGATATTTTGATGAAAATCCGAAGGAAATTGACAACTGTATGGATAAAATGGAGATTATTAACGTAAATGAAACCGCACTAGGATACTACGAGGCTGAAACAAAGGAAGAATTGATGAGTAATTTGGATAAAATATTTACAGAAAAGGCTAGAGAACCTCTTAAGAAACAATTTTTATCAATAGCCAATGGTGAGACCTACTTTAAATCAGTGGAGGAGATTAGAACTTTAAAAGGTGAGAAAAAGAACGTTATTTTTGAAATTAAAATTCCAGAGGAAAATAAAAAAGATTACTCAAGGGGCTACGTAACTGCCACCGACATAACGGAAAGAAAAAAACTAGAGAAAAAGCTCAAAGAACGTGAAAAAGAGCTTGAGGAGAGAGTAGAAGAGTCAGAAGAAACTATAAAAGAACTTTCCACACCAGTAATCAACGTATGGGACAACATAATAGCAATGCCACTAGTAGGAGTAATAGACACAATGAGGGCTGAACAAATTACAGAAAACCTACTCGAAGCAATAAAAGAGACAGAAGCAGAAGTGGCAATTCTTGATGTTTCGGGAGTACCGGTAATAGATACAGAAGTAGCGGATAGACTAATTAGAACAGTAAAAGCAGCATCACTATTAGGAACGGAGAGTATTATAGTAGGTATTCGCCCGGATATTGCTGAAAGTATGGTTCACTTGGGAGTAGATCTATCTGGAATAGAAACTCATTCTAGTCTCCAAACTGGTCTAGAAGTAGCTTTAAATAAAATTGAGAAGAAAGTGGTCGATAATGAGTGATATACCCATCTTAAAACAAGAAGATTTTCTGATCATATCGGTACAATCAGAAATCCATGACAAAATGGCAGAGCAATTGCAAGAAAACCTAGTTGAAAAACTGAAAGAAACAAACGCTGACGGAGTGCTAATAGATGTAACAGCTTTAGATGTTGTTGACTCTTTTCTTGGAAGGCTTATTAGTGATACAGCTAAAATGTGTAAAATGATGGGTGCTGAAACTGTTTTAACTGGTTTAAGTCCTTCTGTAGCTATTACATTAACCGAACTTGGTGTAGAACTTGAGGGAGTGCATACAACCCTAAACGTGGATAAAGGTCTGGAATGGCTACGTGAAAAAACTAATGAGGAAGAATAAATATGGAGATACATATAGATTCCAGCGATGATATTGTCGAGTCCAGAACTGAATGCAAAAGGATAGCAAAGGAAATCGGTTTTGGAATGGTGGATCAGACGAAGATAGCCACTGCTGTATCTGAATTGACCAGAAATGTAATCGATCACGCCGAAGAAGGGGACATAACTATTAAATCTTTAGAAGAGGAAGGGAAAACTGGAATTGAAATAAAACTACAAGATTGGGGTCCTGGAATTGA
>CAYNOZ010000094.1:0-4375 GCA_964398955.1 uncultured Thermococci archaeon
TTTGGTTTTATTTTTATGTGGTGGGAGTTTGTCTGTTATTAGGTTTGATGATCTTACTAAGTATTATGGGGATGTTAGGGGTGTTGAGGGTTTGTCTTTTGAGGTTGGTGAGGGGAGGATTTTCGGTTTTTTAGGTCCTAATGGTGCTGGTAAGACTACTACGATTAGAACTCTTTTAGGGTTTTTGAAGGCTTCTAGTGGTGATGCTTATATTTTTGGTAGGGATGTTTCTAGTGAGGATGATTTGGTTGAGGTTAAGAAGAGGTTGGGTTATGTTCCTGGTGATGTTTCTTTTTATGAGGAGGAGACTGGTTGGAGTGTTTTGAATTATTTTGCTGATTTGAGGGGGGATAGTGATCTTGATAGGTTGTTGGATTTGTTTGATCCTCCTTTGGATAGGAAGGTTAAGAGTTATTCTCATGGTAATAAGCAGATGTTGGCTATTATTCAGGCTTTTATGCATGATCCTGATTTGGTGGTTATGGATGAGCCTACTCTTGGTTTGGATCCTTTGATGCAGAATACTTTGTATGATTTGTTGGAGGAGGAGAAGGAGAGTGGTACTACTTTCTTTTTTTCGTCTCATATTTTGAGTGAGGTTAGGAAGGTCTGTGATAGGGTTGGTATTATTAGGGATGGTTTTTTGGTGGCTTTGGAGGATATTGATACTTTAATTAGTAAGAGTGGGAAGGTGGTTGAGGCTAAGGTTAAGGGGGATCCTGTTAAGGAGGATTTGATGATTGAGGGTGTTACTAAGGTTGAGATTGATGATGGGATTAGGCTTGTTGTTACTGGTAATTTTGATGAGTTGATTGATCGTCTTTCTAGTTATAGGATTGTGGATATTGAGATTAGGGAGTCTTCTTTGGAGGATATTTTTATGCATTTTTATAGGGGCGATTAGTTGTTTGAAACTGCTTTTTTTGAGTTTAAGAGGGGGTTGAAGGGTAAGCTTGGTTTGACTGGTGTTTTATCTCTTTATATTCTTATGATGATTGCTTTTTTTCCGTCTATTAAGGGTAGTGCTGTTGATTTGGATGAGTATATGGAGTCTTTTCCTCCTGAGCTTATGAATGCTTTTGCTAGAGGTGGTTTGAGTTTATCTACTTTGGAGGGTTTTTTGACTGCGGAGGTTTATCAATGGATTTTTGTTCTTATTTTAGGTATTTATTTTGCTTATTCTACTTCTAGTTTGATTACGAAGGAGAAGGAGAAGGGTAGTCTTGATTTGTTGTTAGCTAATCCTGTTTCAAGAGTTTCTATTATTGTTGAAAAGTTTTTATCTGTTATTCCAAGTTTATTTATTATTAATTTGGTTCTGCCCTTTGTAGCTTATTATGGGGCTAATTTGATCGGTGAATCATTGAAATTAGAACCGTTGTTTAGGCTTCATCTTCTTGCGATTCCTTATCTTATGGCGTGTGCGTCTATTGGTTTGTTTCTTTCCACGATTTTTGATGATGTGTCTAAGGCTAAGAATATTTCGATAGGAGTTATTTTTCTTATGTATATCTTGGATTCTTTGACGATAGGTACTGATTTGTCTTGGATTGGGAAGTTTACTTTGTCCAGGTATTTTGTGCCTGGAGAGATTCTTATTGGTAATGAGGTTGATTGGATTGGTATGGGAATTTTATTAACATTTACAGCAGCTTTAGTTGTTCTTAGTTCTGTAATATTCAAATTTAAAGATATTTAAGATTTAATTGATAGGAGAAGGTAATTATGGAGAAAAACAAAGTATTAGCACTTATATTTATAACAACCCTCTTAGGGAGTATTGTAATGGTGACGAACTCGGTGAATAGTCAGACAAGCGAATACCCTGACAACTACTTAGTAACACAACTAATAAAAACAGATCCAATACCATTACAGACCTCAGAATACGCAGACATATGGATAAAAGTATCAAACCGAGGAAACAACAAACTAGAAAACGTAGAAATCAGATACGACCCACAATACCCATTCTCAGTAGACCCCGACGAAAAAACCGAATGGAACCTAGGAACCATGCACCCACTCGAAGAATACAGAATACACCTACAAATAAAAGTAGACGAAAACGCAATCCACGGAGAAAACCAACTAAGAATATACACAGAACACAAAAACACAGACGAAGACCTAAGAAAAATACCAATCGAAATAAGAACAGACGACGCAGCACTATCCACAGAAAAAATAGAATTCCCCAACACAGTAAGACCAGGAACAAAAAACCAAATGAACCTAACACTAAGAAACCTAGCAGACTCAGACCTAAAAAACATAGAAGCATACATAGACCCAAGCTCAAAAGACCTCCCAATAGGAATAACAAACAACAGAAGAAGAATACAGAAAATAGAATCAGAAACAGCAAAACAAATAACATACACAATAAAAACAGACCAAAACGCAGAAAACGGAGTATACAAAATCCCAGTAAAACTAAAATACGAGAACGAAGCAGGAGTAAACTTCGAAGTACAACAAATGACAGAAGTAACAATAGGAGGAAACCCAAACCTAGAACTAAACCTGAAAAACAAAATACTAAAACCAAACCAAAAAAACCAACTAAACCTAGAAATAATTAACAACGGACAAGGAAAAGCCAACTACGTATCAATAAAAATCCGGCAAAACAAAAACTACCAAATCCTAACAAACAACCTAAAATACATGGAAAAAATAGACCCAGGAAACAAAGAAACCTTCAACACAACAATATTCATAGAAAAAACAGGAGAAAAACTCACAATCCCCATAGAAATAACACAGAACAACCCACAAACAGGCCTAACAACAAAAACCCAAGAACTACAACCAAACATCTACACAGAACAAGAACTCAAAGAAATAAGACTAACAAACCTACCAGAACTAGAAATAGACCTAACAAAAACAGAACTAAGAGAACCAGGAAAAACAGGGAACATAACACTAAGAACCATAAACAAAGGAGAAGGACAAGCCAAATACGTAACCCTACAAATCCCAGAATCACCAAACTACAAAATACTATCAACAAACAACACATACTACGGAAACCTAAAACCGGAAAACCATCAAACCACAGAACTAGAAATCTACGCAGAACAAAACAAAAACAACATAACAATACCAGCAAAACTAACATACAAAACCGAAACAGGAGAAACAAAAACAACAACACAGAAAATAACATTAGAACTACTCACAGAAGAACAAATAAAAAAATACAACATCAAAAACGGAGACATAAACACAATAATAATCATAGGAACAATCATAATCGCATTCATAGCAATAATAGCAGCAATACCAATAATAAACAAATACATAAAATAAAAACAAACAACCCAATAAAAAATCAACTAACAAAAAAAATCAAGGAGAAAACAAATGAAAAAAACAAAACAAACCAAAAACACCAAAAAAGAACCAAAAAACCACATACACAAATTCACAAAATACGTAGACCAAGACCTAAAAGAAAAATGGACCCAAAAAATAGCAAAAATACTACAATACTTCCCAGAACTCCAAAACGACAAATTCAAAATCGGAAAAACAGAAACAGCAGCAGGAGTATACTGCCAAACAACAAAAAACAAACCCTACGAATACATAAGACTAAGCAAAAACGTAAACAACATAACCATAGCACACGAATTCACACACATACTACAACAAAGAAAAAACATACCAAAAGGAGAAAAACAATGCGACATCTGGACCCTAGCCAGAACCCACAAATACCTAGACCAACCCCCCAACTACCTAAAAATACCTAACACCATCAAAAAAGAATGGAACAAAAACAAGAAAGACGTACACCAACTAGCAAAAAAATCCATCAACAAAAGAAAAAAAGGAACCAGAAACTACATCAAATGGCTAGAAAAAAACCTACAAAAACTTTAAACCACAAAAAATCCCTCAAAAGGAATAATAAGAACTAGAAGATGGAATCAGCAGTCGCAGCCCCTACAACACTAAAAATAGAAACCAAACTAATAACCCTTAAAGTCACATCATCCGAAGCACCAAAAGTCTCAGGAGCCGCAAAAGTAAAAACTAGAACTGTAACCGACAAATAAGAAACCAAAATCAAAGAAATAAACCTCAACGGAACAAAACCAAACCTCGATTCTTTCTCCAGATTCCTATCCTCATCAGCCTTATACAAAGCACCATAACCAATAGAAAAAACTATCAACACAGTAACCAAAATCTGCAAATCATTCATATGATCCGCAAGCCTCCAAACCTCCTCAGTAACAACAAAAGGACCAGAAAGAAGAAAACCCCCAACAATCTGCTGAGCAGTATCACCAAACTCAAACCTATGCCCAAAACCTACCAATGTAAACCCCACTTAACTATAATAAAACCAACAAAAAAA
>CAYNOZ010000095.1:0-1248 GCA_964398955.1 uncultured Thermococci archaeon
TATCACCACTTGTCCACAAAACAACCAAACTATCCTTATCCGACATGACAATCCCGAAGATCGAAAAACCTCAAAACTAAAAAATCTTTCCAAAAAAATTTTAGAAAAAAAGCACCAATTAATAAGAAAAGTAAAAATTAAAAAAGCACCTTAAAAACTAAAAAATAATATACTAAACAAAACTAGATAAAAAACATTATGACTTGCCTCATGATTGAACTAAGGTAATTTAAAATATAAAAATGAATTTGGTATACAAATTATTTTTTGAAACCTAAGTAGAACCCAGCTATGAAGCCTCCTCCAAAAATGGATATTGACAATAATTTTTGAGCAATGATAGGGATTTGAGATAATATTGAATCTGCAGTTCTTTTAAGAGCTTCTGTTTGAATAGTTATTATTCCTCTATAGTGTAGGTATGTTAAACTTGCTATATATATTCCTATTAAGGCTAAAGCTATTTTAAAAATTACTTTAGCTGCAATACCTATAATAAAACCTATTATTCCTCCCATGCTAAGATCAGTAACTATGTTTAATATTTCCATTTTCAAAACCTCCCTAAAAGATTAAAAAATTGTAAGTGATTTAGGTTTCTGATACTTCTTCTACATCAACATCTTCTCCGGCTACACCACTTTTAGATACTACAGGTAGTAGATTGTAATCATTTCCTGTTCCCTTCTTCACCACACTTATATCGAATACAAATCTAGTTGTTTGATCAGATTTTATCTCAAATGGTTTTGTTATTTGAAGTTTCTGACTTGGTAATTTTATATTTGCTTCTTTTTCGTTGGCTTCTCCTTCTGCTCTGGATACATATAGTTCAAGCTTGGTATAATTCCCATATTCCATTTCAGTTTTTAGAACTGTTACAGCTTTTTCTCCCTGTAATTTGGTTAGATCAACCTCAGTGTTATTTAGGGAAAATTCTTTGAATTGGGTTGCATTTTCTTGGTTTTGATTAGTTTCTTTGAATACTCTAACTTTTGATAGAGTTACGTTTAGGTATCTGAAATCGTTTATATCGTAAGGCTGATCACTTACGAGTAATTGAAAATTTTCGGCTTCATCCGGCTGATTATTGTTTACGCATCCGGAAGCTGTCATTGCTAGAATTAATATTCCTAAGATGGTAAAAAGATAGCTTTTTTTCATTTTATCACCTTATTTTGATAATAAAAGTAAAAGAAATAATTGATTTAATCTTCGTTTTCTTCTTCATCTTCTTCTTGCTCTTCT
>CAYNOZ010000095.1:1348-4184 GCA_964398955.1 uncultured Thermococci archaeon
CATAGGCTTCTTCTAGTTGCTCTATCATTTCTTCCGATTCTTCTAGGAGATCTTCAGCGTTCTGATTATCGTTACTTTCTAAGGATTCTTCAGCGTCTGCTAGAAGTGATGTTACGTTATCTATTTCAGTTTCTGTTAGGTTATAGTTATCTTTAAGTTCGTTAAATTCTTCTTCTTGCTCTTCTAATTCTTCATATAATTCTTCTAGGTCTTCTTCGATTTCTTCGTTTTCTTTTTCTGTTTGATAGTCTTTGTATATGTCTTTTAGATCTTTACTAGTTTCTTTTAGGGTTTTTCTAGCTTGTTTTATCTCTCCTTGTTCTAGTAGTTCTTCTGTGTTGTTGAGTTGTTCCCTTATTTGCTGTATTTTTGTCTTGTTGAGGTTATATTCTTCTTCTAATTCGTTTAGGAATTCTCTGTATTCTTCTATTCTTTCGTTTATGTCTTCTCCTCTTTCTTCTTTTTCTTCTTCGTTGAATTCGTAGTTTTTTCTTAGTACTTCTCTTGCTGTGTTTATTGCTGCATTAGCTTTTCCGTATGCCTTCCCGTATTTTTGTTGTTCGTATGCTTGTTCAGATTGTTGTAGGAATCTTTGTGCATTTCTGAGTGGGTTGATGATTCCTGGATGGGTTGCGTTTTCTGTTTTTTCTGTTACATTATTTACTATTTCTCTTGCTTTGTTTAATGCTTTTTCTGTTTTATTTTGTAATTTTTCTGGTTTTTCTTCTTCTATTTCTGTTTTTATTTCGAAATCGTCATCTATTTCATCTGGGTCGAATTCTGGGCCTCCTTTGATTTTCGCGTTACCTACTTTTCTTTGTTGGAGGATGTTATTTAGTTGATTTACCACTTGGTTATATCCTTTTGCAGATTTTGTTGGTAAGACAATTAGTATTGCTCCTTTTTCCATTGCTTCTTTTGCTGTTTCTCTTAGTGATTCTAGGTCTTCTCCGTGTACTACTATTGCTTGGTTGGTGTTTATATTGATGTTTTGGATTAAGTTTAAGCCTGTTTCATACCGGTTTTTCCCACCAATTCGTTCAATTTGGATTCCGTATTCTTTTAGGTTGGTTTCGTATTTTTCAGGGACTGCCATTGGACCTCCTACTATTTTGACTTGGTCTGGTGCTTCTTCTATTATTTTTTGTTCTACTTGTTCGTTGTATTGGCCCCATTCTGTTTTTATTACTTGCATGTTGGTGTGGTTTGCTATTGTTTCTGCTACTGATTGATCTGATTCGTTGTTACTTACCAATATTATTGTTTTGTCTTCTTTGGTTTGTCCATATATTGTGTTTACGCTTAAAGCGGATATTATTAGGGTTGTTATTAATATGGTGGTTAATATGGTTTTTTTCATATTTTTTCACCTCTTTTTTGGGTTATATAAATTTATGTACTCATTCTTCATGTACTAATGTGTACACATCCTTTTTAAAGGTTATGGTCAAACCCAAAAACCACCAACCAGAAATAGGATTTAAAAAAGACGTCGAATAATAACAATTATGTCCAAAAAGAACTTCAAAGGAAAAGACTACTACAAAGACGAAGACGTAGTCCAAGAATACGATAAGAAACGCTTCGGATCCAAAGGCGGTAATTACATAAGAAAGGTAGAAAGTGAAGTATACCTAAAACTACTAGGCAACATAAAAAACAAAAAAATCTTGGATGTAGCAACAGGAACAGGAAGACACGCAATAGACATGGCAGAACAAGGAGCAGAAGTAACAGGTGTAGACGTATCAAAAGAAATGCTGGACATAGCAAGAAAAAAAGCAGAAGAAAAAAACCTAGAAATAAAATTCAAAAAAGAAGACGCCACTAACCTAAGCTTCAAAGACAAAGAATTCGACATAGTAACCTCATCAAGATTCCTACACCTCCCCGAAAAACGAAAACCATACCTAAAAGAAATGACCAGAGTAGCAGAAGAAAAAATCGTATGCGACTTCTTCAGCTCAAAAAGCCTTCGAATACTATACACATGGGCACTACCAATGAACAGCTCTCTATCAAATCCCAAAAAAATGAAAAAACTGTTCAAAAAACTAGGACTAAAAAACATAAAAGAAGAAAGACGATTCTTAATACCCTACGGAGCAATTAGAAACAGATCAGGACCTATTACAAAACTATTCATAAACCTAGATAAAAAATTAGCAAACTCCAAAACCTTCAGAAACATAAACTCAGTAATATACCTATCAGGACAGAAAAAATAAGTTAAATTAATCAATATTTCTGTAAATTCCTAAAAACCTCTGTATAAACGTAATAAGAGACAAACCAAAAACTATCAAAAATCCGTAGTAGAGAGCCTCAGGGAAAAAGTACATTGAAAGTCCTGCCACAAAAATTATCATCATCCTATCTGATCTTCCTAGAACTCCAGCATACAACCTTTCATCCATCAAAGCTTGGGCTTGAGTCCCTAAGTATGATACTAAAAGGACTGAAACTGCAGTAAAAAGCCCTAACATTAATGGAACTACCTCAGACAATGCAATCCCTATTATTATAGCTTGATCAGATAATCGATCAATAGTATGATCTATTAGATCTCCTTTAGGTGTTAACTCATGCTTAGCCTTTCTATTCCTAGCCAAATTACCATCCAAAATATCTAAAAAACCATTTACAGCAATAAGTAATGAACCAGCAACATAATAACCATAAAAGAAAAGAACACCAGACAAAACAGCAGCTAACAAGCCTAACAAAGAAATATAATTAGGATCAACATCTACCATAAACGGACTCAAGATCCTATCCTTCAATTCTGGATACTTTTTATTAATCTCTGACAACATACTAACTATAATTAAACCAT
>CAYNOZ010000096.1:0-4182 GCA_964398955.1 uncultured Thermococci archaeon
GCTGCTTCTTGTATTTGGGTTAGTCCGCCTCTTCCTGCTTCTTCTAGGTGGAAGTCTACTCTTTCGACGAATGCGTGTATTATTCCGGTGCTTGTTTCTATTAGGGTCCATCCCATTACTAGTCCGTAGATTACGATTATTATGTTTGTTGCTGCTACTTTATCTAGCATTACTAGCCATGGGACTGATGCTCCTAGTACTTCTTCTGATGGGTAGAATCCCCATACGCATAGCATTGTTAATAGGAATGGTAGTGTCATTAGTAGTCCGCCTATTATTCCGCTTCCTATTGTATGTTTTCTTTTTGTTTGTCTTCTTAGTGTGAAGAATGTTGCTGGTAGTACTGCTAGGTTGTATCCTACGTATAGTATTCCCCATTTAAGGACTGTTAGTGGGGATATGGTGCCTACGTATTCGGTTGTTCCTGATGCCCATACCTGTGTTACGTTTCCCCAGGTTTGGGATAGGACTAGCGCTCCGAAGACTATGTAGCCTATGTAGAGGGCGAGTGTTCCTCCGGTTTTGAATTTCTCTATTAGTCCTCTTCCATAGAAGTGCAGTATTCCTACTATTGCTATAACTGCGATTACTCCAATCATGTACGGTATTCCTACTGTTTGCTCTACTATGTTACCGGTTGCAGATGCCATTACAGCAATAATTATTGTTGCTAGTATTATGTAGCTAATATCGAATGCTGGAGAGAATTTCCAGATAACCTGTTTTATGAGTGATCTGTAATCATAAGTTTGGTAGGTCCTTGCCAGTTCGAAGACTGCTATATTCATTGCTGTAAATCCTATGAAGACTCCAAGCACTCCAATCCATCCCATTGCTCCGAATCTTGCTGCATACTGAACAACTTCTCTACCTGTTGCATATCCTCCACCGATTAGCACTGATTGCGCTACAATCCCTGGTAATAGGTATTTACCAAATTTTCCTTCAAGCATTCTTCCCCAGAGACCTGGTTCCGATTCTTGACTTGCTTCTGCCTTTTGACTCAAATTATCACCAAATATTTAACATAAATTTTTATTTTTACCAGCCGTCTAGATTTTCTAAGACTTTGTCTGGTATTTCGTTATTTTCTAATTCTGTTATTGATTCTTCTATGATGTTGATTCCTTCATCTGCTTGTTCTTTGGTTAGGGTGAGCGGGGGTTGGATTCTTAGTACGTTTCCGCTGAATGGTGTTACTAGTAATCCTTTTTCCCAGGCTCTGTACCCGATTTTTAGAGCTTCTTTTGTTGCTCTTTCTTTTGTTTCTCTGTCTTTCACTAGGTCTACTCCTAGGCTTAGTCCTGTTCCTCTTACGTCTCCTATGAGTTCATGTTTTTCTTGAAGTTCTTTGAATTGTTTTTTCATGTAGTTACCTACTTCTTTTGAGTTCTTCACTAGATTTTCTTTCTTTATAACTTCTATAGTTTTATTCGCTGCTGCTGTTGCTACTGGATTTGCGGCTGTTGTGAATAAGTGTCCAGGAGCATCTAAAGAATTGATTATTTCCTTTCTACCTGTTACTGCGCTAAGAGGCATTCCAGAAGCAAACGCCTTACCTAGAACTGTCATATCCGGTTCAACATCCCAATGATCAATGCTGAACCATTTACCTGTTCTTCCCATACCCATCTGAACTTCTTCAGCAACTAAGAGAATATTATTTTCACGGCAAAGCTTCTCCAATCGCTTCATATATCCTTCAGGAGGTTTTATGATTCCGGCATCGCCTTGAATGGGTTCGATGAAGATTGCGGCAACTTCTTCAGGAGGTAAAATATTATCGAACAAAGATTCCACATAATTCAAACATTGTAAATCACATGAATCTTTTTCAAGGTTAAAAGGACATCTAAAGCAATCTGGGAATGGGATATGTGTAACTTCAGGTAATGTTGGACCTATCTTCTTCACCATATTAGTACTAATACCGGATAAGGAAATCGACCCATACGTTGAGCCGTGGTAAGATCTTAGAAAACTAATGATCTTACTTTTTCCAGTGTATGCTCTAGCGAATTTGATAGCTCCATCTACAGCATCTGATCCTGACTGCCCGAAGGAAGTTCTCTTCTCATAATCTCCTGGAGTTATCTCGTGAACTTTTTCAATTAGGTCCACCAGATTCTCTTGGAACATGTAAGCCGGTGTGTAATGAATTAACTCCTCAGCCTGATCACTAATAGCCTCTGCAACTTCCGGATGACTATGGCCAACATTGTTGACTGCGGCACTGGCCAGGAAATCTAAGTACTTTTTACCGTCATGATCCCATACATAGGAGCCCTCGCCTTTCTTGATAGCCATCGGATAGTACTGTATTCTACCCGCTGACGAGAATAATTTTTCATCCCTACCAACAATATCATCATTCTTTGCTTCTTCTTTCAAAAAATCACCATCATAAAGTTTCACATCTGAACTCGATCGAGTTCATTTTTTCAGTAAATCACGTGTTAAAAGATTCCAATTAAAGGAATCAACGGAAAACAGTTCTTGAAGCCACCTGCCAAGCAACTTCAAAGAAAGTATTTTACATAATTTGTGGGAGTGATAAAACAGTCACTGAATAAATGTAACTAGGTAAATCGTTAGAGTTCGATTTCTTCCGTTTTTCTGCTGGAACTGTTGTGTAACTAATGGTTTCAACCCACATACCTTAGGAATTTTAGGGTTTTTTAAATTTTTTGGATTTTCTTGGGTTGAACGGTAAAAGTTGGTGGCAAAAAACCATCAATCAAAAAATATTCAACAAAAATTATAAAACATAAACTTAAAAGTGGAAACAAAACCAAAAAACACCGAAAGAAAACCACAAACAAACAAAAACCAAAAAACTAAGACAACTTACCATCCAAAACATCAAACAAAAAATCAATAACAGAAACAATCCGATCCTCATTCCTCTCCAAATACCCAACCTTAACAAAAAAACCCTCATAAGAAATCCTGTTCCTATACTCCCTCAACTGCTGCAAAAACTCCCTAACATCCTCAGAAACATCATACTCATCAGCAAACCAATTAATCAAATTCTGATGAGCACCAGGACCACCAGTCTCCATACCATCAAGATTAGCAATAGCCTCAATCAACTGATGCAGAACATCGTAGTAATCCTGCAAAACCTGAGAAGGAAACTCCTCAACATCAGTCTCCTCAATCCGATCCAAAATCTTACCAGACATCTTCCTCAAAGACCTAGCCTTCTCAGGATCAGGAGTAACCTTCCTCATCTAAACGCCTCCAAATAACCATCCAAAACAATACCATTCAAAATATTATTCTTCAACTCCCGAGGATACTCCTCAAACCTCGGATTCACATGCAACTCAATCGACCTATTAAGGTTCTCCTCAAAACCAATCAAATCAATCGACTCATCCTCAGCCTTCAAATAAATATCAACATCACTAAACTCAGCATCCTCCCCCCTAACACCAGAACCGAACAAAACAATACAATCAGGCATAAAAACATCCTTCAACTCATCAACCAACCCAATCTCCCTCAACCTATAAACCAAATCAATCTTCTTTAACTCCTTAAAATCAACACTATTAACATCAGCAACATAAATAGGATAAGTCCTCTCACCCCTCTCCTCCTCTCTAACAATCACCAACCCCAAATCCATAAGTCTCTCAAGATGATTCTTCACAGAAGTATGGGACAAGTCAGACTTACGACTAATCTCCCTCAAATAGTGATCCTTAGTAGGTTCATCAAAAAAAACTTGCAGAACCCTCCAAGCACTATAATCATGTAACATACAATACAAAAATATAACACACACTATAAAAAACCAACCCCCCAAAACCAACCAAAAAAGAACACAAAACAAAAACCAAACCCAGAATAACCCATGAAAAACCCCAACAAAGAAAGAAACTCAAAGCCAACTAAAACCTAAAATAACCAATAATTATCAATTATCTAACTGAATAATATCCAAATATACTAAAAGCTATTATTTATTAACAAAATTTCTAAAACTCCATTAAGCTTGTATTAAATATTTTTAGATTTATGTCAGAGATTTTCATTGGTATTATTTTTTAAAATAATTTTTATTATTTTTTTTTTTTTGGATGTTGGTTTTTTGTTCTGTGTTTTTGTTTGGGGGTGTGTTAGTCCATACTTTTATATGTTAGTAATATGTTATTAAGTAATATGTTATTA
>CAYNOZ010000097.1:0-4181 GCA_964398955.1 uncultured Thermococci archaeon
CTTATCAGTCGGCTGGAGACCCCTTCCTCACGAAACTAAGTGAGTAAGGTAGGGGAGGAAGTCACTATTAGCGTGAAACTGATTACTTACAGTTCCACCAGCAGAACCTCCAAACAGCCGACATATAGACGACTTACCACTAATTTACATTCCAACTCCTTAAAAACGGTATAATTGACTTCAAAGAATTCCTAAACCGAATAAACAACTACATAAAAAACGAAAAACAATAAAAAAACCATGGAAAAAAATTAAATCAAAACACCATAACAAATGAAAAAATAAACCTTTAAGATGATTAGTATTTTTCTGTTTTTAGATCGAATAGTTCTTTTATGATATTGAAGTCTTTATCGTTTGTTAGTAGGGTTTCATCGTTGGATAGGGCTATGCTTGCTATTTGAAGATCAATCGGGCTTCGAGTTTTTCCCTCTTTTCTTAGTTCTGCATCTATCTCGCTACATACCGTGGCGGAGTCACTGTCAAAAACAAGTACTGGAAATTTTTTGGTTATAGTGTTGAATTTTATTCTTTCTTTTTTAGATCCCACGAATTCAATTCCTGCTAGTACCTCGTAGATAACTGGTGTGCAGAGCTTTTGAGTAATACCTTCTTCTTTAAGATTTCTGCTTTTCTCTACTGCTTTTTCTTCTTCTGAAATTACTTCTATTAGGAAATTGGTGTCTGGAATTATAGTATCACCGTTTAGGATTTGAGTTTGTTTATAGATTTTTTTATTCTACCGCTTTCTTTTCTCTCTTTCTTCATTTCCTTTATTATTTTTATTGTATTTTCTGAGAGTACATCTGCGAATTCTAAGTAGTTAGGGGTTTTTTTCTTTGTTAATTTGTTTATTACATCACTGAAGCTTTCGTCTTCCTCTTTTAACATTGATAATTTTTCGTAAGTCGAATCCTTTAGGCTTATATTTTTAGAACCCATACAATCACTATGTATACACATACCCACATACATAAAAAACTTTTTGTTTCTTCTTTTCTCCTATGGTTTGGGTAGACGAATTGTAGCCAGAATCTGAAGTAGTTAACTTTTATTGGGTATTCTTTTTCAATGATGTTTAGTCGGGTTAAGACTTTTAGGTATTTGTTTAGGTTGGTGATTGATACTTTGGTTTGGTTTGATATTTCGTTTAGGGTGCCGGCACCGTCTAGAATAAATTTAAGGATGTTGAAGTAGGTATTTGGTTTTCTTAGTTCTTCCCTTAGCAAGATCTCCGCTTCCTCGTATAATATATTTAGCTTGTTAAGGAAAGTTTTGTCTATAGTAAGGAAGGGAGAGAATTCCAAGGTTTGCCTTTGGAAGTGAACCTGTTAAATTTAAATAATTAGACTACTTATTGCCTTTACTCCTGAAGGTGTTTCTTTTGGGTATTAGTTGCTCCATTTTTCAAGAAACCTTTTGGTTGAGATGGGTGGCGTTGATATGAAGCTGTAAAGGAAGTAATAGGCCTGATGTGTTAGGGAGACTAAATACCCTGCCCGTGCAGGATGGTTTCGTCTGGAGCGTAAGTTCTCTGCTGACCGGGTGTATGAGAGAATCTTGATGGGAAGGTAGAATTGCTTGCAGGTAAGCCCCACAGCTTGCTGTGGGGTCACTTCACATGTTACTATTGGATGGGTTGGTTAGGTTTATAAGTTTCTTTTTTTACCGATGCATCGGTTAGATTTATAAGTGATCCGAATTACCTATGTATATGTTGCTGGAGGAACCTGATCGAGAAAGGGGATTCAAAAAAGGAAGAATTATAAGAGTTCTATTAAACCATCCGAACGGAGAGCTAACTAAATACAGAATCTCAAAAGAAGCTGAAGTATCTGAATCATGGTGCAGAGAGTACACAGAAAGATTAGAAAAACAAAACATTATTAAAGATACAGAAACTATCGCCCCAAAAAGACTGTACGAAGAATGGATGGAGAACTCAATAGACCCCAACGAATTAACCCTATCCCTCCAAAAACCATTGAAAATCTTGAAAAACACAAACTTAGACTACGCATTAACAACCTACCAAGCGGAAAATCTAAAACAAGGATTTCTATTCTCATCAAGTACAGAATTCTACGTCAAACCCGATCAAACCAAAAAATGGGTAGAACTAGCCAAAAACAAAGGATTAATAGGAGGTGGCAACACCAAAATAAAAGCAACTGACAAACACGTATTCTACAAAAAACAAAAAATAAACGATTTTAATATAGTTTCCACACCTCAAATCATCTTAGACCTACTAAAAGAAGAAGGGCCCTGTAAAGAAGCTGCAAGCAAAATGATTCAATCTTATCATGGTGAAAAATAATGGCACAACATCAGTACATAGATAAAATAACAGAATTCTCAAAAAAAGAACTTAAAAAAATACTAAAATCCATTGAAAACCCTCTCTGCTTGATTGGAGGATGGGCAGTACATTTACAAGTGAACTAAGGATTTAAAGAATCAACTGGACGAGATTACATAGGATCTAGAGATATCGATCTTGGAATCCACATAGAACCCGATTGGAATTCAAAAAAGATCAGAGAAATGTCTATAAGAAAAACAATAGACAAGATCAAGGACTTAAATTATGAAAAAAGTAGATTTGGGTTCCTAAAACGGTTCCATAGAGAAACAGGAGAAGAACTTAGGAAAGAGGAAGCTAAAGAATTTCCAAAACACAATATTTTTAACGTTTACATTGATTTAATCCCTGATAATACTCAACTAGATAATTTTGAGAAGGCTTTCGGTTTCAGACCACCTGCAGAACCTTTACTACAAAAAGTATTCAATGATACCCATAACGAATATAGCCAGCCATTAAGGAAACTATCTGAATGGAAAATCCCAAATTCCATAATTATACCAAAACCGGAAGTCCTAGCAGCTATGAAAATAAATTCCATCCCTACTAGAGACAAAAGACATAAGAAAATAAAAGATATAGCGGACCTGCATTCACTACTATGGTACGTAGATGAATACAACGAAACTAAAGGAAAAGTAAAAAAAGTTACTCAAATCAATAACCTAAAAACCCTAAGAAAAACAGACCTAAACACTAAAAAAGCTTCTAAACTATTAAGAATCGATGAAAATCTAATCAAAAACTCTATAAAAAACCTACTCAGATAATTAAAAACCTTAAAACAACAATTATATCAATAAAAGCCCAGAAAACAAATTAATTAGTTAATAAACTTTTATAAACCCTCTAACTGCTACACCCTAACAATCATCGTCTTTACCCTTTTAGTAGATCCACCTATAATTTGAGTACCTCCCAAGAGTAAAAAAAAAAAACAATAATTAGATAAAACTGTAATAACTATGTTGTTATTTTTAAATCTTATAATTTAATGCTTAATTATCGGAATTTAAAGGTTTTTTGATATTAAATAATGATTAAAAATCAATATCATAATGCTTGACAAAATAATCGATATAGAAGAATGGGTAGATAGAGAAATATTATCCAGATCGTTTTGAACTTAAATTCGTTGCTTACTCAGATCTTTTAAGTAGTCTGTAAGAAATGAAGCAATCAATAAACTTAAAAATCCTCAATTTACTATTAAATCAAGGTAGCATGTATAATATGGAAGGCTCGAAGTTATTTTCGAATTATAATAAGAATCAGGAAAAGGTTAGAAGCTTTTTCCAAGATAGTCGAGTCGTAGTGGCTTACCTATTCGGATCTGCAAGTGAAAATAATATAGGACCACTATCCGATCTAGACTTTGCAGTATACTTAGATGAAAATTTACCCAAAGAAGAATCCTCAAAAACCTACATGAACATATTAAACAACTTAATATCTATTTTAGGAGATAATTTAGATCTCGTGCAAATGAACAACACTGATAATCTAATGAACTTCAATATTATTAAAACCGGTAAAAAGATCTACGAAAGATCTGTAAACGAAAGAATAAAACTAGAATCAAGAATAATGCAAAAAAACCTGGATCAAAAGTATTACAGACAAAGACACGTAGATAATAAACTTAGAAAAATAGTTAAGGAAGGATTAAAATGAAAGAAGAGATCGAGAAAAAATTAGAACACCTTCAAAAAAACGTGGAAAACTTGAAAAGCTTAAAAGATATTACCAGAAAAGAACTGGAAGAAGATACAATCAAAAGAGCCGCTATCGAAAGATACTTCCAAATGTCAAT
>CAYNOZ010000098.1:0-3911 GCA_964398955.1 uncultured Thermococci archaeon
TAACAAAAACACCGTACCTCAAAACCAATCAATTCATAAATCCTAACACAAAACCAGCTAAAGAAAAAATTACACCGCACTATAGCCAATCAAAGGGCTTCAATACAAAATAATAATAACAAGTTTTTAAAGGTAAGAGAGTCCCTTCCGAAAATTCCGAAAAAACAACACCAAAAAAAAACTAACCAACAAACAAAGAACAAAAAACAGAACCAAAAAAAGAATAGAATAATAAAATAAAAAGAAAAGAACTACCACTAAAAAAAAATAAAATAGATAATAAAATGAATAAAACTTAGGGTGACCAAAGAGTTCATCCGTCAAATTTCAGTAATTATAACTTAATTTTCCTAAATACTTCAAAAAAGTAGAAAAATCTTATAGATCCAAATATTTAACTTGCTCTACTATTAGCTAACTCTCAACTCTATACCCGCTAAGTAATACTATTATTACGTAATTTTAGTGAATTTAAATTTTGAAAAAGAATGAAAATTTTAGATAGATGCTATTAAGTTAGAGCTATTGGTTTTACATTCCTGGTACTCCTCCGCCTGCTCCGGCTCCTGGTGCTCCTCCGGGTGCTCCTGAGTTTCCGCCTTCGGTGCTTACTACGTCGTCTATTCTTAGTATCATGGTTGCTGCGTCGGATGCGGATTTTACTGCTTGGCTTGCTACTGTTAGTGGTTCTAGTATTCCGTGGTCTTCCATATTACTTATTTCTTTGTTTTGGACTGATATTCCTGCTTGTTCTGTTTCTTTATGCTTATTTCTTAGTTTTACCATTGTGTTGATTTGGTCCATTCCTGCTGTTTCTGCTAGGGTTTTTGGTATGGTTTCCATTGCTTCTGCGAATGATTCTATTGCGAGTTGTTCTTTTCCTCCAACTTCTTTTGCGTAATTCTTAAGTTTTAGGCTTAGTTCTATTTCTGGTGCTCCTCCGCCTGGTAGTAGTTTTTGGGTTTGGATTGCTCCTTTGATTACTTTTAGTGAGTCTTCTAGGCTTCTTTCTACTTCGTCTACTACGTGTTCGGTTCCGCCTCTTATTAGGATTGATACGGCTTTCGGTTCTTCACAGTCTTCTACGAAGGTCATTGCGTTACCACCTACTTTTTCCTGTCTTACTTTCCCGGCTTTTCCTAGGTCTTCTTCGGTTAAGTCTTCTACGGTTGTTGAGACACTTCCCTTAGTTGCTAGAGCTAACTTCTCCATGTCACCACTGTCCACATTTTCAATTGCCTGTATTCCTTCTTTGGCTAGGTAGTGCTGTGCTAAGTCGTCTATATCATCTTCACATATTAAGACGTTCGCTCCTACTTCCTTTATTTTTTCTACTTTTTGTTTTAGCATTTCTTCTTCTTGGTCTAGGAAGCTTTGTAGTTGGTCTGGGTTTTCTATGTTGAGTTCTGCGTCTGTATTTGTTTCCTGCACCTCTATAGCGTCACTTATTAATGCTATTTCTGCGTTCTCTGTTTTGCCGGGCATCTCATTATGAGCTTTTTTCTCGTCTAGGATTATTCCGTTCACTAATTCGGATTCTTGGATTGTTCCGCCTTCTTCTTTCTCCATTTTTATGTAGTCTAAGTCGATTTCCCCGTTCTCTCTTACTTCATTAATTGCGTTTATTGAGAGTTCGCTTAGGGTTTCTTTTGCGTTTTCCGCATTTTTTCCGGTTATTGATGTTTCGGCAACCTTTTTCAGTGTTTCTTTATCTTCTGGGTCTACTTCGATTGCCATGTCTTCTAGTATTTTTTGGGCTTGGTTGGCTGCCATTCTGTATCCCTTAGTTATTATGGAGGCGTGTACGTCTTGGTCTAGTAGGTTTTCTGCTTTGTTTAGTAGTTCGCCTGATAGGGTTACGGCGGTTGTGGTTCCGTCTCCTGCGTTTTCGTCTTGGCTTTCCGCGACTTCTACCATCATTTTTGCTGCTGGATGTTCTACGTCCATTTCGTCTAGTATGGTTGCTCCGTCATTTGTGATTACCATGTCGCCCATGGAGTCTACTAGCATTTTGTCCATTCCTTTCGGACCTAATGTGGTTTTTATTGTTTTTCCTACTACTTTTCCTGCTTGTATGTTCATGTTGAGTGCGTCTTTTCCTTGTTGTCTTTCGGAGTCTTCGGAGAGTATGAGAAGAGGTTGGCCACCTAGTTGACCGAGTTTTTGTTCGTCTTCGGCCAATTCAATCACCATCAAAAATAGAAATACACTCATATATAAAACTTATGGTTATTAATGAAAACCACTAATAACCTCGAAAAACAACAAAACCCGATAAAAATGACATCAACCTACACACAATTCATAGAACACTACAAAAAAATTAATGACCTAGCAAAAGCAGCAGCACTACTAAACTGGGACCAAAAAACCTACATGCCCCAAAACTCAATAAAAGGAAGATCCAGAACCCTATCAACACTACAAACAGAAATACACCAAAAAATAACATCACAAAAAATGGAGAAACTGCTAAACGAACTACAAAAACCCAGCATCAATGATAAATTAAGTGAAGAGCAAAGAGCATGCGTAAGAGAAGCAAAAAGAGAATTCGACAGAAAACACAACATCCCCAACGAACTAATAAAACAAATAACCAAAACCCAAAGCGAAGCAGAAAACGCATGGCAAAAAGCAAGAAAAAGCAATGAACCGCAGAAATTCATACCATACCTAGAAAAACTAGTGAAACTAAAAAAACAAGCCGCAGAACACATAGGCTACAAAAATGAGTTATACGACGCAGCACTAGAAGAATACGAACCCGGACAAACAACCAAAAAAATAGAAAAAACCTTCAACTCACTAAAAACAAAACTAAAACCAATAGTAAACAAAATCAAAGAAGCAGAAGAAAATGAATCAATAACCAAAAACAAAACATTCAACGTCAAAAAACAAAAACAACTCACCAAAGAATTATCCAAAGAACTAGGGTACAACCTAAAACAAGGAAGAATCGACGAATCAGCCCACCCATTCACAATAGGAATGGAAGACGACGTAAGAATAACCAACCGATACAACCCAGAGAACCTGAACTCAATTTACAGTCAATTACATGAAACAGGGCACGCCCTCTACGAACAAGGAATCCCACAGAAATACTACGGAACACCAATCGGACAAGCAATATCAGCCGGATACCACGAAAGCCAATCAAGATACATAGAAAACCAAATCGGAAGAACCAAAGAATACACAGAACACCTACTACCAAAACTAAAAAAACACTACCCACAACTCAAAGACTACACCACAGAAGAATACTACAAAACAGTGAACCAAGTAAAACCTACACCAATAAGAGTAGAAGCCGACGAAGTAACCTACAACCTACACATAATACTAAGATTCGACATAGAACTAAAACTATTCAGAAACCAAATCCAACCAAAAGAAATACCGCAAATATGGAACCAAAAAATGGACGAATACCTAGGAATAACACCAGAAACACCAGCACAAGGATTCCTACAAGACATACACTGGTCAACAGGACAATTCGGATACTTCCCAACATACACACTAGGAAACCTATACGCAGCCCAAATCAACAACACAATAAAACAACAAATACCACAATACAAACAAAAAATAAAAAAAGGAAACTTCAAACCAATAACCAAATGGCTAAAAAACAACATACACAAAAAAGGAAGAAAAAACCTAGCACCAAAAACAACAAAACAAATAACAGGAGAAAAACTAAACGAAAAACACCTAATAAACCACCTAAAACAAAAATACTACCCAATATACAACATAAAATAAAATAAAATCATAAATCATCGAAAAAACAATTAATACTCTTAAATCTTCTACTTTTTCTATGAATCCTCTTTAGTTTGTCTGATACTTCAGGAATTCTTCAAGTCCGATGAAATTCTTATGCTAGAGATTTTGAG
>CAYNOZ010000099.1:0-3846 GCA_964398955.1 uncultured Thermococci archaeon
TTCCCTTTGGTCCTAGTGTGGTTCTGATTGTTTCCCCTACTACTTTTCCTGCTTGTATGTTCATGTTAAGTGCGTCTCTTCCTTTTTGTCTTTCTGTATCTTCAGACATTACAAGTATAGGTTGTCCACCCATTTGGGCGAGATTTCTATCATCATTAGCCATATTATTCCCTCGTTTATCACATGAACATACGGTCATATATATATTTTTTGGTCACCCTTTTAGGGACCAAAACAACCAAAATAACCTACTCAAAATAAATACCGAAAACTAACTATAATTAATGAAAAGTAGATAATAATAGAAATTAACTTCTTAATTGCCTGATAAGTCTATGCACAGCATCTTTAGTACTCCATCTACTTGAACCAGAAACTATTAGTACATCAACGTTATTATCTCCGTAAGAGTTTCTTAGGTATTCTATCTTTCCATTTTCCGCTTCATACCAATCAACATCTGTTACTCCGTTTTCAACCATTTGATCTGTTAATTTGTTAGCTAATGGCCCTCCAATGAGTATTAAGTTTTTATCAGTTGTCGGTTCGATCTCTTCGTCTGATGTTAATATGTCTAATGTTTCTGGACTTGTTTCCGGAACTTTCGTAAATTCTAACCATGATTCAAATGCATATTCTTCCCTTCCATCGTTATTAACGTCTTCAGACATTTCTTTGTAAGCATAATCAATATCCCAGTAATCTCTTAGATCAATTTCTTCTCCTTGAACATCTGAATCTAATAGGTTTAACTCAATTGAATCTATTCTATCTCCTGATGTGTCAACACTTTCAACCACGTAACCTGAACCTGGCCAGTTACTTCCTTCTTCTACATCAACTTTTCCAACTATCGCACTAATTTGAACGCTATTAGTTCCTTCAATTCCTGAAAATATGCTTTTAACATTTATAGTGATATTATCTCCGAAATCTTTGTATTCTCCCTCACTCATTATTGTCGATTCCTTTTCACCTTCTGGAGTTTCAACTTCTATGAATGATTGGTCCTCGCCGTTTGTAGTATCAATGTCCATTACTCTTACACTGTAGTTACCAAATGATAATGTTTCACCAGTTCTAGCCCATGTGCTGTCATATTTGGTTCCGTGGTAAAAGCTCTGATCTTCTATTCCGGCAACGTTAAATTGTTCATTAAAAATATCTATTTGATCACCGATTTCAACTCCATCAAATTCTTGTCTCGATTCTCCTTCACCGAAAATGCTTCCAAATTCTTTGTTTGCTCCTTCTGTAAAGTCAATTATTACACTTTCTTTTTTAATATCTAAATCTATTTTTTTCACTGGAATTCCATCATCATTTAAGTCTTCTATATTATCTATTTCAAATTTTATCTCGAGATCTATGTTAAAGTATTCGGTTTCGCTTTCGTCGAAGACTCTAATTTCTTTAGGAACCTCATAAGAGAATTCTTCTCTAAGTTGATTAGTATCATCGCCGCTGAATTCTCCTTCTAAAATTCCGTTTTCAGTCCAATCAAATCCTTTAAATTCGTCATCTTCACTTGAAACGTACCAATCATCATTATCATCGAGATCCTCATAGTCATGATCATCAATTAACTCGTCAGATCTACCTATATTACCCGGTCTATTGTAATAATTACTGAATACCGGAATATGAATAGTAGTTACATCTTCAGACCCTAAATGAAGATCTGTTTTTTCTACTAACTGATCCCTAATTTCATATTCCAAATCCGTTGCACTTCTCACATCTTCAAAAGCCGCATCAGATCCAACCACTATTCTAGCATTTAATTCTTCATCTTTCAAGAAGAAGTCCCTATGAACCTGATCACCATCGTAATCACTCACATCATAGAAACTACCTGAAACAAATCCGGCAGTAAGTAAGGTAACGAGAATAACCGAAAAAAATACTTTCCAAAACTTTCCTTTAATTAACTTCATATTAATCTTTAAGTACTCTTACTTAATATTCCCTTCGATTCAAGAAATGAAGCAATTTCAGAAAAACTAAAACTACATAAAGAATAATAAAATATTCTAACACCAGAAAAAATTCAAAACCTAAAAAACCATAAAACTAGAAAAAAGACAAACCAGACCTTGAAGACTTTAATCGAACCCAATAAACATCCCTAACCCTATCCTTAACCAACCTAACAAACCTACTCTTAAAAGCAAAATCACCATACTCAAAAATCCCCATCTTCCCAAGACTAATCAAAAGAGGAATACTACCACCATCAAAAAACTTCCTATCAGACTTAGCCCTCCCCAAATTATAACCAACCAACTTACCCTGCTTCCTAGCATTCTGACCAGTCTTCAAAAAACCATGATCAGCATTATCCCCAACAGCAAAAACATCATCAAAATCAACCGCAGAAAAATCAGAATCAACCGGAAGACCAGAAGGACCAACATCAAAAGAACTTTGAACAACCCTAGAAGCCTGCAACCCACCAGCCCAAACAACCAAATCAGACTCCAAAAACTCTCCATCACGAAGCTGCAAACCATTTTCAAAAAGATCAACAACCCTCCGACCACCCATAAAAACAATATCACTATTCCTAAGATACTCAAAAGCCAACCCCGAACTCTTATCATTAGAACCCTTCATAGGAACCTCACTACCATCAACAACAACCACATCAATACCCAACAAATCCAACTCCGAAGCCAACTCAACCCCAGAATAACCAGAACCAACAACAATAACCCTACTCACCAAATCAACAAGACCAGATAATTCCAATAAATCATCCAAATCATAAATAGAATAAACCGAACTAATATCAAGACCATAACTAGCTGTTTCACCACCAAGACCTAAAACCAACTTATCATAATCATAAAAAGAATCATCAGTAACAACCCTCCTACCACCAGGATCAATATCAGTAATCTTCTCCTGAACAAATTCAATACTATCAGGAAGAAAACCCCTAATATCCAACTTCAACTCCTCAATATCAACCTTACCACCCGGCAAAAAAACCGTATCAGGCTTAAAGATATGAAAATCATTCTTATCAATCAACTTAACATCATAACCTCTCTTATCCAATTCCAAGGCAGAAAAGATACCGCCAAAACCAGACCCAGCAACTATAACAGAAACCATATAATAATATAATAAATCAAGAATATAAACCTCTTTTCTTCACATTCCCCAAAACAATAGTTTGTTTAAAATATAAGTCAAACTAACAAATATCTAAAGTTTGCTTCAAATTAAGCGCAACCGTTAAATATTTATTGGGGTTTAATTGTATTAGGTTAGAAAAAGATTTTGTTGTTGGATTTAATTTGTGTTGATGATGGGGGGTGGATTTGATGGATGCGTGTGAGGCTGAAAAGAAGGCTAGGGAGTATTTGAACTATATTTCTAATGAATTTGGTGGCTGCATTACGAAAGCTGATTTAGAGGAAGAATGTTTACATGGGGATTGCTGGGAGATAACTTATAATGAAGCTGGAAAGAAGATTAAAGTTACAGTAAGTAATAAGTCTGGGAAAGTTACGGAAATTGATGAGTTGAATAAGCAGGAAAAGTTGAATTAGGTTCGATTCTTTTCGGATTTATAGTTAGGTATTATTTTTGAGTTGATTTTGTTTTGTTTGGTTATTTGTTTGGTTATTTAATTTTTGGGTGTGGTATTTTGCATGAGACGGCTTCTAAGTTTAAGGAAATGGTTTTTGATAGGTTTGGTTTTGAGGTTGATGTGCATGAGTTTCCTGAGAGTACTAAGACTGCGGAGGGTGCTGCTGATGCTATAGGCTGTGATGTTTCTCAGATTGGGAAGAATATTGTGATGAAGGTTGAGGATGATTTGGTTGTTATTGTTAC
>CAYNOZ010000100.1:0-3815 GCA_964398955.1 uncultured Thermococci archaeon
TTCTTTTTTATCTATTTTTTTCTTTGTTTCTTTTAACTGGTTTTTCAGGTTATTTATTTTGTTTTTTAGGTTTTTTTGTTTTTTTTCTGTTTTTTCTTTTTTGTTTATTGTTTTTAGTAGTTGTTTTTGGTTTTGGTATTGTTTGTTGTTTGTTAGTTGGTGTAGTTGGTTTGTGTGGTCTGTTATTGTGTTTAGGGTGTTTTGTATGTTTCTGTGTATTTTTTTGTATCCCATGTTTAGGAAGCGTTGGTGTTTGTTTTCTATTTTTCTTATTCTTTCTAGTCTTTGGTTGGTTTCTTTTCTTAGTTCTTCGATGTTTTGTATTGTTTTTATTTTTTGTGGTTTTCCTTTTGAGATGTTTTTTATTCCTCTTATGTAGTCTTCTTTGGATCCGTCTAGCATTTTTTTGAGTTTTGGTGCGACTTCTTCTTCTGGTTCTTTGTTTTCCAGTTCTTTTATGTGGTTTTGCAGTTCTTGGAATTGTTGGTTTATTTTTTTTCTTATTTGCTTTGATTCTTTTAGTATTTCTTTTTCTTGTTTTTGTAGTTGTTTTTTGGTTTTTTGTTTGAGTTTATGTTGGTTTAGGTTCTTTTTTTGTTTTCCGAGTATTTTGTTGATTATTCCCATTGGTTCCCTCCCATACTTTTTTTAGTCTTTTTCTTAGTTTGAGTCCGAAGTATGTGGTTATGGCTATCCAGAATATTGCGAATGCTATGTAGGTGAATATTTCTTGTTGGGTTATTGTTTCCATTGAGTATTGGGTTGTTGCTTTTATTATTGCCCATAGGGCTGGTAGGTATAGTACGGCTAGTACGGGTCTCCATAGGTGGTAGCTTTCTTTTTCGTAGTATGTTAGTAGGTGTCCTAGGGCTAGCATTCCTAGTCCTACGATGAAGAATGGGTTCCACATGTTTAGGAATTCCATTATTCTTAGAAGTAATGCTATTTGCTCTAGGTTCATGTAGCTGTTTATTCCTCCTCCTAGCATTATTAGTAAGCCTATTAGGTAGGTTAGTGGTTTTACCGGTTCTCTTGATAGTAAGTCATGAGTTCTCGGTATTATAGAACCTATTCTATCAGCTAACTCAAAACCTTTAACAAAAGCATAAGCACCGAGCAAAGTAAGAACCAAACCTATTAGAGTCGGTGAAATCGCTTCAAAGGTCTTCATCCAAACCGACAAAATAGTGGAAACCCCAAACATTAACAGGATTAATCCGGGTATTCCTATTACTGCTCTTGCTGTTTCCGGATCGCTAAGAGCTTCCTTCAAATATTTATATATTATGTAGTAGGTGCTTTCTATGTTCTGGCTCTGTTTCACTATAACTCTTTTAGTGCTTACTATAGGTACTTTCGGTGTTATAAGGGGTGTTACCTGTTCATCTTCCGCACCATCCGTCACTAAGACAACTCCATCTGCATCGTAATACTCAAGCACTTTATCCAGTTGGTTCATCAGTTCTCTATCTGATTTAATGCCTAAGGCGTTATCCCCTGTCAGAGTAGCTATTTCAGCCTCATCGTATTCTTCTTCTGCTTCTTCATATAATTTTAGTCCGTATAGTACTACGTTTAGGTCTGAGTCTTCTGGATCATTTTCTGCTAATGATAGAACAGCATCTATGTTATTCTGTTTTCCTACAATCGGTCCTTCTAGACCACCTTTACGACCATAATCATTATCACGGTCTATACATAAAACGAGAGCCTTCAAACCCTATCCTCTCAAGGAAACCGAAAACCAAAACCAATACCGAAAATACGTCCAAGTATATTAAAAGAAGATATGATTTAAAACTTTTACCTATAAACCAAATGAATTATAGGTAATTATTAGTGGAGAGAATTATATTTTTGTTGAAAAATGGTGAGGAGATTAGTTTGTTTGGTTAGGAGTTGTATTCTTTGACTATTTCCCCTATTATGCTTACTCCTATTTCTTGCGGTCTTTCCGCGTTTATGCTTATTCCTATTGGTGCTCTTATTTTTTCTACGTTTTCTTCGGAGTATCCTTTGTTTTTTAGTTCTTCTTTTATTTTTCTTACTTTGTTGTCGCTGCCGATTACTCCTAGGTACGGTACTTTTCCTATGAATCTTTCCAGCCCTCTAACATCTCGATGCGGCTCCCCTTGCAGCACCACCACGTAGGTGTTTTCATTAGTTTGAACTTTGTTTAGAGCTTGGTCGTACTCATCGAGTATTCTTTTAGCGTCAGGAAATCTTTCCTCGGTCAAAGTTTCGTCATTATCATCAACAACAGTCACATTATAATCTAAAGTGTTGGCTATATCGTATACGGGCTTTGCAACATTACCACTTCCGATTAACACGATTTCTGGTAGTGCTCCCATTACGTCGAAGAATACGGTTGATTCGCCTCCGCACCATAATCCTGTTTCTTCTTCACTGAGTGTGTAAGTTTTGGTTTTGGATTCTCCTTTTTTTATTGCTTCTAGTGCTTCATTTATTAGTTGTCTTTCGAATTCTCCTCCTCCGACGGTACCATATGTTTCTCCTTCTTCTGTTACTAATATTTTAGTTCCTTCACCTCTAGGTGTTGAACCTCTTTTTTCAATAATTGAGCATAATGCGACTCCTTTACCGGAATCAAGTAATTCATGGGCTTTTTCCAAAATTTGACTCTCCTTCATCTTATCATCTTTTAGTAAACCTTAGGGTAAAAACATTTTTCGGTCGAACACTTATTCGTGTTTAACGGATCATTTATAAGAATTCTTTTTTAAACTGAGTATGTGGTCATATGAGTGGTAGTGCAGAGAAAGTGAAAGAATTGCTTGAGGAGAGAGGGGCTGAGGGAGCTTTACAAATAGAGGTCGTTGAAGAACTTAACTACTCGAGATCCACCATATCAGAAACCTTAACTAAGTTAGAGGATAATGGTGAGATAGTTAGGAGGAAGGTTGATGGGAAGACTAAGCGAGTTTGGAGTATGGAGAATGTTCCTTTCCCCATTGAAGGATATATAAGGGTGGGTATGCTTAAAACAGTTGAATATCCTCACTCCTTACTGGCCGTAGATAGGTTAAGGAATGATTACAATATTGAGGTTAGGGTTTTTAATAGTGCTATGAAGGCTACTCGTGCCTTGTCAAGAGGTCAACTAGATATTGGTTTTACTCCTCTTATTACTCAGGCGATGTTTTCTTCTTTGATGAGATCGATTAAGATTTATGGTGGCTCCGGTTTCAGAGGTAGTGGGTTAATCCATAGAAAAGGCGGGAATTTAGAGGATTTGAATTATGGTTGTTCAGAGTTATCTACTATGGAGACTAATTTAAAAACATTTTTAGAGAGGAAGGGAGTTGACCCTAGTTCTGTGGACATAACTTATTTTAGAGATCCTGAAAGAATGGTTGAAAGCTACCTCAACGGGGAGATAGATGGGTTAAGTATTTGGGAGCCTTACTTCACAACGATTAAAGGTATGGAGGATACTGAGGCTTTAGAGTTCAGTGAGGAACTTGGAGATTATCCTTGCTGTACTTTAGCTGCTAATCAAGAATTTGTGGAGAACTACGGGGAAGCTTTTACGGAATTTATGTTTACTTACATTGATGTGACTGATCAATTGAATAGTGGTGATGAAAGGGTTAAGAGAAAGGCTGTTGAATTGATCGAGGAGGTTATGGGTTACGATAAGAATATTATTTTAACTACTTTTGATAATTTTGGTCATGATTATGAGTTGAGTAGGGATCAGTTCCGAGATACTTTGCAGAATTTCGGTATTAATCCTACTTCAGGTTTCACTGATAAGGTTTTAGATCTTAGTTTTATTTCTTAGTTTTATT
>CAYNOZ010000101.1:0-3784 GCA_964398955.1 uncultured Thermococci archaeon
GTTACACATGGTTGTAGGACTTCTACAAAGGAAAATCCTTTGTGTTTAATTGCTTTTTTCAGTGTTTCTGTAAAGTGTTCTCTTTTTGCTACATATGTTCTGGATACGAATGTGGCATTACTTGATATCATTAAATCAATCGGGTTGAATGGTTCTTCCGGATTTCCAGATGGTGTGCTTTTTCCTTTGAATCCTTTTTCGCTTGTTGGGGTAAATTGTCCTGTTGTAAGTCCGTATACCTTGTTATTATGAACTATTAGTGTCATGTCAACATTCTTCTTTGCTGCATGTATCGTGTGTGAGATTCCTTCCGCTAATGAATCTCCATCTCCTGCAAATGCTATTCCTATCAAGTCTGGATTTGTCATCATCATTCCTGCTATATTTGCCGGGGTTCTTCCATGAATTGAGTAGTAACCATTTAGATCTAAATAGTCATAAATTTTTCCGCTACAACCTATTCCTCCGCTTATAACTACTTCTTCTTTGTTAAGATATTTTTCTTCTTCTAATTCGTTCAGTGCGTCGTGTACTGTGGACTCTATTCCAAAATTCCCACATCCTGGACACCAGGTATTTTCAGCATGCGTTTCTAGATCCATTATATCGCCTCCTTAATTTTGTTTGCAAGATCTTTTGGGTCAAATGGCCTTCCATCATATTTTAATATTCTTTCATCAGTCATTACACCTTTGTCACTTAATAGATTAGTAAATGATCCCATACTACTAAGTTCCACAGAAATTAGTTTATCGTTTCCTTCTATTTCGTCTTTTAATTCTTTTTCTGGGAATGGTCGTAGGTAAATTGGTTGTACCAATTTTATGTCTTCATCAACATGTTTTAGGGATTCAAGAACTGACATAGTTGTGGATCCATAGGTGAGAACTACAATATCTCCATCTCCATATGTTTGAACTGGATTCAATTTGTTAACTTTGTTTTTGATTTCTTTCTTTTTCCTCATCCTCTTATCACGCATTTTAACCGTAGTCTCTGGATCATCAGTAGTAATGCCTAATTCATCGTTTTCATGACTATTATGTCTAATAACGGCTCCTTTTTCTGGTGGGAATAACATAGGGGAAACTCCATCCTCGGTTATTTCATAACTTTTGAAATCCTCAGGTTCTCCTTCGTAAGTTTTTGGATCTACTTCTGATACAGAATCAGGATCTACATTAGTAGTCATCATACTTTCGGCTAAATGCTTCTCGGTCAGATAAACTACCTGAGTTCTATATTTCCAAGCTAATGAAAGTGCTTCAGCTGCTCTATTAAATCCTTGTTCTGTATCTGCTGGAGATAATACTATATAAGGGAACTCACCGTGCCCTGAATTCAGAGCTAATTCAAGATCTTCTTGACCTGTATATGTAGCTAGTCCAGTAGCTGGACCTGGTCTAGAAGCAACTACCACTACGAGAGGAGTTTCTGCAGTTCCTGCCATGCTAAAACTTTCTTGCATTAAAGCAAAACCACCACCACTCGTACCTGTCATTGTTGGAGAACCAGCGTACGCAGCTCCTAAGGAGTTATTTATTGCTGCTATTTCGTTTTCAGGATGTACTGTGGTAACTCCTAATTCTTCAGTATTATCTGCAAGAAAATGCAGTATTGGGGAAGCAGGGGTCATTGGATAAGCATAATAACTTTCTAAACCTGCTGAAACCGCTCCAAGAGCTGTACTTTCATTACCATACAGAATTGTGTTCTCAGCATCTCCCTCACTTAAATCAAATTCTCCTGAATGGCTATCTAACTTATTATAAACCTTTTCTGCTATTTCAATATTCTTTTCTTCTTTAGAATATTCTTCCTTAATTTTATCTTTTAACTTAGAGAGAGGCAAGCCAGTAAGAACTGCAAAAGCAGAGACTGCTATTGTTCCTCTAAACAGATCATTTCTCCCAAATTCTTGTACGATCTCCTGAATATCTAAAGACACTCCCTCATCAGAATTTACTTGATCCGGATCGTAAATTAAATAACCAGTATCCTTAATATCATCTTTGTGTTTATCATAACTTCTCTTGTCCAAGGCTATCACTAAATCGACATTCTCATAATGACTGTACACCTGATCAACATCAGAAGTAGTTATAGAAAAATTATGCCCCCCTCTGATCAAAGACTGATAGTCATCCATCTGAAAAACATATCTCCCCATTTCTGAGAGAATATTTGATATTACATTTACACTCTTCTTTACACCATGACCAGCTTCTCCACCTACCAAAACTGAGAATCTATCACTCAATTTTTAACACCTCATATTCTTTTATTAATTAAATTTTATTTCCTTAATATACAAAAAAACTAATTAAGTTTTGTTTTTCGCGAAATTTTTGTCAATTTTATATCAAAATCTGTTTGAAAAACTGCCTAATTCAGAATAAAGACCTCAAAGATAATATTTACTTTTTGTTATATTGGAATCCATTTTTAGCTAGAATTCTATGTTCAATTTTAAGTATTTAAAGTTCTTTAGACTTTTCAAATTAATATATTACTTTATTATCTCAAAAAAGAAATAAAGATATTTTAAATATAAAGAGATACTTTCACTGTCTTTAGTTTCTGATTCTATGGTTTAGATATTATATTCAATTCTTTCTTATAAGATCTTAATGTTCATGTTCATCTTCAAGCTCTGTAATTTTTCCTTCTGTAAATAAATAGTCTTCTAATTCATCACTTACGGCTTCATCTTCTCTTCTTATCCATTCTAAAACCATTGCAGCATGCTCTTTCTCTTCATCTCTATTATGTGCTAGAATATCTGCTAATTCATCATCATCTGTAGCATCGATCCTTTCTTGATACCATTCAACTGCTTCAAACTCCTCTATTAAAGAATCTATAGCTCTTCTCATATCTAAAGTCTTTTCTGATAATTCTTCTATATCTTCATGTAGTTCATGCGCCATAAAGACACCCCCCTTTTCCTTAAGCTCATTTTAACATTTAAAGTTCGTAATGTGATATCCACTGCCCATGTAAATTACAAAGTGCGTGTGCAGCTAAGTCGTGTTTATGATCTAAGTTTATATGAGCAGTTAATTTTGGTTCAGCTCTTTCATCTCGGAATTCTTGCCTTGTTAAAAATGTATCTCCAGAATAAAGTTCTATCCATTGTATAAAGTGATCATGTTCGTTAGGATGGTCTTTATACTTGCCCAATTCGACAGTTACCTTCATATGATCACTATCACAATCTGGACAATCTTCTTCCACTGTTATAACTGGTGTATGTTTCTTTTCCAAGGCATTCATATCCTCTGGATCCTTACCGTCGGAAGAATTATATCCGCAGAACAGATCATCTTGACAAGATTGTTCTTTATCTTCTTTCATACTTTCACCTCCATAAAAATGTTTTCAAAATCCTCAAATGTGGTCAAATTCTTGTAAAAAGACATTTTCAACCTAATCTTCTTCAATATTCATCAACTTAAAGCATATACTCAATGATTAGTATCTTGAAAGCCTACTATCAACTCTGAATCCGTGAATATTAGTTCCGTCTCCCTGATCCGACCACATAAAATTTATACATGGCAATACATTTAAGGTTTTTGATAAGGATATAATTGCTTAAATAATATCTTAACAACTTATGAAGCCTTTAAATATTTGATTTTCAAACTAATCATAAAAATAGGTTTGAAAAAAACTCTCAATAAAAAATAATCATCTAAAAATTCTTTACAACCTCAAAATTATAAACAACAAAAAATAATCAACTTTACAGAAACAAATTTAAAATCATACTCCCTCTATA
>CAYNOZ010000102.1:0-3680 GCA_964398955.1 uncultured Thermococci archaeon
GCTGACGCCGAGGTTTTGGCAGAGACAGAAGAGTAGCTATTTTTGTCCCAAAGCCAAGGAATGCACAAGTTTTATATAGAACAATTTTTATACAATTCTCCGATATGGAGTCATCAGAGGATACAGCCAGCCCTGACCCCTCGCTCGAGAAAACAGCGGCAGACGACGCCGAACAGGAAACAGAGCTGGAAGCTGAGCTCGAAGACACCAAAGAGCAATATCTCCGGCTCCTCGCCGATTTCGACAACTACAAGAAACGGATGCAGCAACGAAAAGAGGACGCCGTCGCTGCAGAACGAAAACGGCTGCTCACCACGTTCATCGAGATATACGAAAACCTCACCGCCGCCGCAGACGCCATCGACGACGATGGGCTCACCATGGTCCAGCAGCAGTTCCAGCGCGCTCTCCAGGACGAAGGCATCGAAGAGATAGAGACCATCGGGACCACGTTTGACTACACCTGCCACCACGCCGTCGCCACCGAATGCAGCGACGAGCACAGCGAGGGCGTCATCATCGACGAAGTAAGAAAAGGATACCGGCTGGGTGACACCATCCTCAAACCTGCATACGTCGTAGTCTCACAAGGTGATACAAATGGGAAAAATGATAGGAATTGACCTAGGAACCGTAAACTCCGAAGCGGCCATCATCGAGGGCGGCGAACCAACGCTGATAAAAAGCGCCGAAGGCGACAGCTACTTTCCATCCGTCGTGGCGTTCACCGAAGACGGCGAACGACTCGTCGGCGAGGCAGCCAAACGACAGGCCATCACCAACCCGGAGGGCACCATACACCGCATCAAGCGGAAGATGGGCAGCGACGAAAAAGTGACAGCGCGCGGCAAAGAATACGCCCCCGAACAGATATCCGGCTTTATCCTCCAGAAAATCAAGCAGGATGCAGAGGACTACACCGGCGAAGAAGTCAGCGAGGCAGTCATCACCGTTCCCGCCTACTTCGACGACGACCAGCGGCAGGCAACCAAGGACGCCGGTAAAATCGCCGGTCTCGACGTCAAACGCATCCTCAACGAGCCGACAGCGGCGGCGATGGCCTACGGCCTCGAAAAAGAAGGCGAGCGCAAGATAGCCGTCTATGACCTCGGCGGCGGCACATTCGACATCACCCTGCTCGAGGTCGGCGACGGCGTCTTCGAGGTCCTTTCAACCAACGGCGACACACAACTCGGCGGCGCCGACATGGACGAAGCGCTTATGGACTACATCGCCGATCGCTTCCAGGATGCACACGGCGTCGACCTGCGGGAAGACCGGAAGGCCCTGCAGCGGCTCACCGAGGCCGCCGAACGCGCAAAAGTAGAGCTGTCATCCCAGAAGCAGACCACCATCGACCTCCCCTACATCACGGTCATCGACGACGAGCCCAAGCACATCCAGGAAAAGATCACGAGGGCAAAGTTCGAGCAGCTCATCGAGCCCATCGTCGACCGGACGACGCAGCCCTGCCAGCAGGCGCTCGAAGACGCCGACCTCGAGGCCGACGACATCGACCACGTCGTCCTCGTCGGCGGCACCACCCGCATCCCCATGGTCCGGGACAAGGTCAAGGACATCTTCGGCAAGAAACCGGAGCGCGGCGTCGACCCCATGGAATGCGTCGCCTTCGGCGCGGCGATGCAGGCAGGCATCATGAGCGGCGACATGGAAAAAGACATCGTGCTGCTCGACGTGACGCCGCTGACCCTGAGCATCGAGACGCTCGGCAACCGGGCGACGCCGCTCATCGAGCGGAATACCACCATCCCGACAAAGAAAACTAGGACGTTCACGACAGCCGCCGATAATCAAACCAGCGTCGACATCCACGTGCTCCAAGGCGAGCGGCCCATGGCCGAGGACAACAAGAGCCTCGGCCGCTTCACCCTCACCGGCATCCCGCCGGCGCCGCGGGGTACCCCGCAGATCGAGGTGACGTTCGACATCGACAGCAACGGCATCCTGCATGTCAGCGCCAAGGACAAGGGCACCGGCAAGGAGCAATCCATCTCCATCACCGGCTCGACGAAGCTCAGCGACGACGAAATCGAGCGCATGCGCAAGGAAGCCGAAAAACATGCGGAGGAAGACAAGAAGAAAAAAGAAAAAATCGACGCGCGCAATGAGGCCGACCAGCTCATCTACACCAGCGAGCAGACCCTGGAGGAGCTCGGCGATCAGGTCGAGGAAGAGCAACGCGAAAACGTAGAAGCGGCCATCGAGGAGCTCCGCAACGCCCTCGAAGAAGACGAGCTCGAGTCCATCAAGGAAAAGACGGAGCAGCTCACCGAGGCAATCCAGGAGATATCCACCAAGGTGTACCAGCAGGCCGCCCAGCAACAGCAGGCAGGTCAACAGGAAGCAGCCGGCGCCGGTGCAGCAGGTCAAGGACAGCAGCAGGGCGACGCTGGTGACTCCGTCGACGCCGACTACGAAGTGGACTAAAGCATGGAGAAAGACTACTATGACGTGCTCGGCGTCGACAGAGATGCATCACAGCAGGAGATAAAAAAAGCCTACCGCAAGCTGGCGCTCAAATATCATCCCGACAAGTCTGACAATCCGGATGCCGAAGAGAAATTCAAGGAGATATCAGAGGCCTACGCCGTTTTATCCGACGAGGAGAAACGGCAGCGCTACGACCGCTACGGCCGGGCCGGCATCGACAAGGAGTACAGCCGCGAGGATATCTTCCGCGGCGCCGACTTCTCCGATATCTTCGGCGACCTTAACTTTGGAGACTTATTCCAGCAGTTCTTCGGGGGCTTCGGCCAACGCCGGCAGCGGCAACGACAGGGCCGCGACATCCTCTACAAGCTTGAGATATCGCTGGAGGATGCATACCACGGCAACGAAAAAGAAGTCACCCTACAGCGGCGCGAGCAATGCCCCAAATGCAACGGCAGGGGCGCGGCGCCCGGCAGCGACGTCATCACCTGCCCGCGGTGCGGCGGCTCCGGCCAGATACAGCAGAGCAGCCGCACCGCATTCGGCCACTTCACCCAGATAACCGTCTGCCCGAAATGCCAGGGCGAAGGCTCCATCGTCGAGGAGCCATGCCCGCGGTGCGGCGGCGACGGCACCGTCCGGCAGCAGCGCAGCATCACCGTCCAGATACCCCCCGGGGTACAAAACGGCATGCGTCTCCGGCTGGCCGGCGAGGGCGAAGCAGGCGAAAAAAACGCGCCGGCGGGCGACATGTACGTCGAGGTGCACATCAGGCCGCACGACGACTTCAAGCGACAAGGTGAGAACCTGCTGACAACCAAGCGCATCTCGTTTCCCACGGCAGCGCTCGGCGGCCAAGTCGAGGTGGCGACGATGGACGGCAGCGCCACGCTCGACGTGCCGGCGGGGACGCAGAACGGCGACACGTTTACCATCAAAGGCGAGGGGATGCCCCGGCTGCGCGGCAGCGGCCACGGCGATCTCGTCGTCAAGATAGCGGTGGCGATCCCCACCAGCCTGACCGCGCGGCAGAAAGAGCTCATCCGGGAGCTGGCCGACGAGATGGACGTCGAGACCGCGCAGTCCTGGAGCGAACGGATTTTTGGACGGAAGACATGAAATGCAGCAAGTGCTCCGGCAGCGCCGTCGCCTACATCCGGTACAACGGCACCCATCTCTGCCGCGAGCACTTCATCGACTACGTCGAGCAGCGGGTCATGCGCGACATC
>CAYNOZ010000103.1:0-3635 GCA_964398955.1 uncultured Thermococci archaeon
TCTTTTTCTAGGAAACTTAGTTCAGAATCCCTATCTAAAAACCTCATAAATAATGGTAAAATTTCACACCATAAAAAACTTTCTAATATAGAATAGACTAAAACAAAATAGACTAACTCATAATAGATAAAAACCCCACCTAAACAAACAACCAAAAAACCATCTCAAAAAATAAAAGAACTTAAAAATCCGTTTAAAACCAAAAAACCCCTTGAAACCTAAACTAAAAAAAACATCACAAAAAACAGTGAATTACAAATTCTTAAGTTTTTTAATTTTTCCATTGCTCGTGAAGTGACCTCACAGCAAGGTGTGGGGCTTCCCTGCGGGCGATTCTGCCTTTCCATCAGGCTTCTCTCCCTTACCCTACTATTGCTAAAAAACTCTAAACGAATTCAAACTTAAGTCTAAAATTGGAGTAACAATATTTCTTCACAGTCAATGTGGTGAAGTGACCCCACAGCAAGCTGTGGGGCTTCCCTGCGGGCAATTCTACCTTTCCATCGGGCTTCTCTCATACACCCGGTCAGCAGGGAACTTACACTTCGGACGAAACCATCCTGCATGGGTGGCAGGGTATTTGGTCTTCCTGACATATCAGGCCTGTTACAAGTCCTTTATAGCTTCACGCTACCGACGCCACCCATCTCAACCTAACGGTTTCTTGAAAGGTGGAGCATGTAAAGCACCCAAAAGGGTCACTTTTGGGAGTAAAAACAATATGTAATAAAAGCTTTTAAGTTTAACGGGATTCACCCCTCACGGCAAGCCGTGGGGTTCTCTCCCTTATCCTATTATATAGAAGGTTCATTCTTAGAAATTTAATTCCTTAAGCCCAATTTTATTTACATTATTTGCTTGATCGAAATCCTTATCATCTGTTATTATAGTGTATATTCCATGGCTTAGCATTGTTGCTAAGTGAATACTATCCCTAGGTTTTAAATCTTGATTTTCTTTCATTAGTGAGATTACTTTAATTAGATTTTCGGATTTTACGTCCAGGATCTTTAAATTGGGGAATTGTAGTATGTCTTCTACCTCTTTAATGGCTTTTTTTCTTGTCGTGTTCTGCCATAGGATCCATAGTACCTCATCTATGGTTGGTGCTGCGGTTGCTCCTTTTTCTTCTCCATTCACTATCTTTTTAAGTAGTTTTTGAGCTTTATTTGATTTTACACCTTCGTATAGTGCTGGATAGATGAATACATTGCTGTCTAAGTAGTACATCTAATCACCGAACTGTGTATAGTATTGTTCATCCCAGTTAATGGTCTTAGGTTCTTTTTTCTTCGGTATCCTATTTAAATAATCATTTAGAACTTCCTTATTTTTTTCTATAATTATTTTATCGTCTACGATCCTAAAGGAAACTTTTTGGCCTGGTCTAATGTTGTAACTATCCCGAATGGGTTTAGGTATTACCACTTGCCCTCTCTCACCAACTTTTCCCTCAATCTCAATCATCATATCCACCAACATGAATAAATCATACAACTATAAATGAATTACGAATACTTACCAAAACCAAAAAACAAACCCCCCTACAAAAAATCTTAAGACCCATACCACAAACACAAACACCCTCCACCACCAACCTATACACCGCAATTAATAACAATTAAACAATTCTAAACATCTACAAAGAACCTAAACCAGAACCCAAACCTATAACAAGCTAATTACAGCCACAACCCAATATTCATACCACCTTTACGGTCAAAATAGATATTTAGACCCCCAAAGTTCTCAAGACACTTTCACCAGTCTTAAAAAACGTGAAATGACCTCACAACAAGCTGTACGGCATCCATACGAACCTTATCCAAGGGAGTTTACCTTCCCATCAAGCTTATCTCATCTACCTGATCAACACGGAACTATGCTCCAGGAGAAGACCGAATTAGACTAAAATTCATATACTAACTCTCATTGGTACCCTTATTCCCTCCCCGATAGCTCCACTCCGCCACTGCACTCTACCAAAATTCCAGCTTACCTACCCTCAGGACGGGGAGGATGTCACTGTTGGTAATTGCTCTAAGGTAAGAACTGTTTGGTATTTCGTATGTCTTCTAATTCTAGGATGTCAATGGCTTTTTGAATTTCTTGGATCATTTTACCTATCGGGAGTAGTTCTGTGAAGAGTATGATGCCTTCATGGCCAGATTTTTCATCTAATTCGGATACAAAGTCTCTATCCATTGTTACTATGGTTCTGTTTTCATCGATCGCAACTTTCATGACTTGATCATCGCTAACTCCCTTCATATTTTTTTCATCGACTGTGATAACGTCTATTCCTCGTTTCTTTAGTTGTGAAGCAACAGACTTAGGAATATTTTCATCTATTATAGCTTTATTTCCGTCATGTGGCAGTCTCCTGTGACCTTCTAGATCTAATGATTCTTCTGATAGATTTAGTGTTCTTGTAATAGAATTTCAATGCTTCCAATACCTGTATAGGAGTAATTCCTAGTTCATCATTTATTTTCTCAATGTTCCAATCTAGTTCTGTATAATACTGTACTACATCAGCTACTTGTACTCTAGTTCCTTTGATTCTAGGCTTTCCACCTACAACTCCTTCTGTACTAACAATCTCGATCTCTTCAGACTTAGACATCCTACCACCAATCCCTTACATCTCAATATTATTAACCATTCCGGTAAAATAATCTTATCAAGAAAAAAGATCTTTGGGTGAAATTTTGTTTTAGTAGAGTCAATTTTTAAGAATCTTTGTTAATTTTAGTTCTTTGAGAATCTATTTTTGCCAGTTTTTGTACTCTCTGAAGTTAACGAATTCAAGAACTTAAACTAAAAAATTAATAAAAATAGGGATTATTCCCTTTTCTCCATAGATTGCTGAAGTAGATGTTCATAGTTTCTATGAATGCTATTTTTGTGTATATGCAGTTTTTTAATAGGTTGCTATAGTTTTTTTGTAGTTTCGGTCCTTTTTTGGGTAAGCTTTTTTGATTGAATTGTTGAATTGTTGAATGGGTGTTGGGATGGGTGAAACGGCTGAAATAGTTAAGATGTCCAGGAAGAGTCAGTTAGTGGTTCCTAAGAATATAAGAGAGGAAGAAATTTTTAAAGCTTCCGATAGATTTGTAGCGCTTCCTATAGAGGATGGAGTGATATTTAAGAGAGTAAGAATTGATATGAAAAAAGGATTCGAAGAATTTCAGGAAGAGATCCAGCAAAGATTCGAAGATCAAAGAATAGAAGAAGATGAAGTCCAAGATGCGATAAAATTCGCCAGAAAACAGAGAAAGAACAAAGAAGACTAAGGGTAGTTTTAGTTGTGAAGTTGTTGGTATGTGGTTTTGTTGGTTTTTGGGGGTTGGATTTATAAACCTGTATGTACATTGTATGTATAGGTGTTTGTATGACAAATACGAGAGTCAATTTCCGATTACCCAAAGAACTAATAAGGGAAGCCGACGCCGTTGCAAAAGCAAACTATAAAAACCGAACCCAAATAATTAAAGAAGCACTACAAAACTACTTAGAGAAAATAGAGAACAAAGAAGAGTTCAAAGAGAAAGTAATTGATCTATACTTGGATAATGAAATAGATATTGATGCATTAAAAGCTGTTATTGGTCGGCAAAACGCTGAATCAGTAA
>CAYNOZ010000104.1:0-3430 GCA_964398955.1 uncultured Thermococci archaeon
AGTGGAGGATTAGCAGGATTAGGAGGAGCCGTACAAGTCTTAGGAGTTTGGAACAGATTCTTCGTTATGGAAAGTGGAGCAGGTTTTAATACATCTCCTGGATGGATGGGGATTCCAGTAGGATTGGTAGCAGGTTTACATCCTATCGGTGCTATATTTTCTTCATTCTTCTTTGGAGCATTAAATAGTGGATTTCAATTTATAGACTTAACTACAAACGTTCCAGCTCCATTCTCCGGAGTTTTACTAGGTACCCTAGTAGCAATTATTAGTACTCCATTAATAATTGAAAGCTTAGAGGAAAAGATTCCTGATAAAATAAAAAACTTTAAAGAGGGATCATAATGGTAGTAGGAATATTTTTAAGTGTGATCGCGGCAACAATTAGAATGACGATTCCAATAATTTTACCGGCAATTGGTGGGCTGATTTCAGAAAGATCAGGAGTTATAAACGTTGGATTAGAAGCTTTAGTAGCTGGAGGAGCTTTTGGTGGAGCATTATTTTCACTAATGACTGGTAACCCTTACATTGGAATATTAGGATCAATTATATTTGGGGTTGTGATTGCAGCGTTTTTCAGCTTGTTTACGGTAAAATTTTCTGGAGATCAAATTATAGTGGGTCTAGGATTTAATTTCTTAATAGCAGGGCTTTTACCGTTTTTATCCGCTAGAATTTTCGGGTATAGAGGTAGTAGTCCGAGTATTCAGGGAATTGGATCTCTTAGTGTTGGATCATTTGAATTTACAATGTTTGATCCTTTGATAGTTATTTTACCTTTACTTGCTTATGTATTCCTCTATAAAACTAATTTAGGGTATAAAGTTCGTGCAGTTGGTAGAGAACCTTTTGTTGCTGATGTTTCAGGAATTAGAGTTTTTAGATTAAAATATCTATGCGTAATTTTGGGCGGGGTTTTAGCAGCGCTTGGAGGAGCATATTTGGCCTTGTCGGTTTCCAATAGATATGTTATGGGAATTAGTGCTGGTAGAGGATTTGTTGCAATAGCTGCAATAAGGTTAGGAGACTGGAAGCCTCGAAAGATTATGGGAGCTTCCTTGTTCTTCGCTTTCTTATATGCTCTGCAGATTGCGTTCCAAGGGTCCTGGTTGCCAACTGAATTGTTCTTAATGGCTCCATACCTTGGGGTTATTGCGGTTTTAGGTGGTGTTGTAGGGAGTATATCTCCTCCTTCTAAATTCGAACCGTATATTAGAGATTAGTGAGGTATTTTTCATGTCTGATGGTCAACTTGTGAGTATGGAGAATATAAAGAAAAGATTCGGTGAAGTTCGTGCTCTTAAAGGAGTAGACTTTGAAATTGGAGAAAATGAAATAGTTGGATTAGTTGGTGATAATGGTGCAGGGAAGACAACTTTAATTAAGATTTTGACTGGAATTTACTCTCCTGATGAAGGAAATATTAGGTATAAGAATGAAGAAAGATCATTTTCTTCTCCAAGAGAGGCAAGAGAATGGGGAATTGAAACCATACACCAGGAAATGGCATTAATAGATGAAATGACTATTAAAGAAAACTTTTTCTTAGGAAAAACTCCAACCAAGAAAATAGCAGGAATAAATTTCTTAGACGAAGAAAAAATGGAGAATATTTGCAGACAAGCACTTAAACAAGTAGGAATAGAATTCGAATCATTAGAACAGAAAGTAGAACCTCTTTCAGGTGGAGAAAGAAAGGCAATTGCAATAGCAAGAGCCATGTTCTTCGGAAAAAAATTAGCAGTAATGGACGAACCAACCGCAGCACTCTCACTAGCAGAAACTCAAAAAGTACTTGACTACATTAAAACAATCAAAAAAGAAAACATGTCAGGAATACTAATCTCACACCTAACTAGACACGTATACCCAGCAGCAGACAGATTCGTAATCCTAGACAACGGAGAAAAAATAGGAGACTACAAAAAAGAAGAAATATCAAGAGAAGAACTAGAAAAATTAATAGTAAGCGGAAGAATGAGCGAAAAAAGCCAAAAATAATAAAAAAACAGTATAAAACATAAATATTTTCATTTTTTTACTGGAACTCCCGAATCCTTCGGTCTCATATCACTTTTATCTATCAGATTTTCAAATATTTCCTGACCTTTTTCCTTAATTTCTTTTTCTTCTAAAGATGTTTCCTTATTTTCCATAATTACTTCTCCATCAACTATTACTGAATCAACATTACTTCCATCAGTTCCGTATACTAACATCGATGGTAAGTTATGATATGGTGTAAATTCTGGTTTATCAGTTGATATTAATATTAAGTCAGCTTTTTTTCCAGGTTCAATACTACCTATTTTATCTTCAAGTCCTAATGATTTTGCTCCATTAATAGTTGCCATTTCCAGTATTTCCCATGCTGTAATTGCAGTAGGGCTTTTATATGCGAATTTATTTATAAGTGCTGAAATATTCATTTCACTGAAAAGATCTAAGTGGTTTTTACTACCTGCTCCATCTGTTCCCATGGAAACATTTACTCCCTGATTTAACATTTCAGGTATTGGAGCCGCTTTTTCCCCTCCTCTCATTTTAGCCGTTGGTTGATGCGAAACGTTAATGTTATTTTCTTTTAGAATTGATATTTCTTCTTCATTAACATAAACTGCATGGGCTCCTATCAAATGTGATTTAAGAATTCCTGTATCTTCAAGATATTTGACAGGTCTTTTTCCGTATTTCTCCTCTAAATCTTCTATTTCGTCTTCACCTTCAGCCATGTGAATATGAACTCCATACCCCTCCTTTCTTGCTATTTCACCAATTTCTTCAAGCAAGGCCGGGGAACATGAATACGTTGCATGCGGACCAATTAAGGTTTTCACCCTTCCATCGGCATAACCATCATATTTTCTAGTAAATTTCATTCCTGTCTTAAGACTAGTATCTATATCGGGCCCTCCCTCATCAAATATAGGTCTGGCTAAAACTCCTCTAATTCCTGTTTCCTTTACAACATCTGCAACTTTATCCGTGTTAAAGTAATGGTCTGAAAATGTCGTTGTTCCAGTTTTTATGAATTCCAGCGCCCCTAATTTCGACGCCCAATAAACATCAGTTTCCGTTAAATTAGATTCTATCTTCCAAGCTCTTTCTAACCATTTCATCCCTGATATATCATCATTTACTCCTCGAAATAAAGTCATACCTAGATGTGTATGAGTGTTAATCAAACCAGGCATTACAATTTTGTCAGAAGCATTAATTTTTTTCTCTGATCGATATTTCTCTTCTAATTCCTCCTTTTTTCCTATCTCAATAATTTCCCCATCTTTAACAGCAATACTAGAATTATTTACAACTTCACGATTTTTTATAGATAAAATATCTCCATCTGATATCAGCAAATCAATATCCATTATGATTACCTCTTTATTTTATCTGGATTATGCCGGGAAGACCCCGTAGCTTGCTG
>CAYNOZ010000105.1:0-3389 GCA_964398955.1 uncultured Thermococci archaeon
GCATTTTTCTCACCTCTTTCTAGGACTTTGTCGAGCACGGCGTTTGAGAACCATCCTATCTCCCTCAGTATGTCTAAGCTTTCTCGGAATTTTTTCTTTTCTATCTTTCCGCTTTTCAGTAGTTTCCAAATTATCACGGGTGTTCCTATCAGGTCTAATTCTAGGATGGTTTTTTTCTTCCGGACGTTATCGTCGTCGGTCGCGAGTAGGTCGGCTTCCTCTTGCCAGTATAGCGCCACGGCTTCGGCTTCTCCTGCTTGGATGTTGAATTTTTTCGCCCTGTCGATAAGTTCCGGTTTTTCCACTTTTCTGATTCCGATGAGGTCGTCCTCTGCGATTTCTTCGATCAGGGCGGCATCTTCGTAGTTTTTCTTTTTCCCCTTTCCGACGGTCTCTTCATAAACGCGCTCCGGGATTATCACGCTTCCGAACAGTTCGCATGATCTTTTCAGCAGCGTTAACTTTGATAAGTGGATTAGGATCATTGCGTCCTTAACTACCAACATAACCATCGTATAACATTATGCACATTGTTATATATAAATCTGCTCTAGACCACAAAGAAACAACCCGAGGTACATAATCGGAAAAACCATGGAAAACATCTATGATTTGGAAGTACTCCCCGCCGAGGAGTTCAAAAAAAGTAAGTAAAGAGACCTTCGGCCCGTATTCAACTGTCGGAATATTATCATCCTCCTAGTATGTGAAGAGGTCCAACCGCCTTTTATGGGCCGACAGAGAAGGAAGTTCGAACCTTAAGTAAGGTGGGCCCGGTGTCTACCCTACTAAAAGTTCGAAACCCCCACTCATTCTTCGGGTCTAGGGGTCTTTCCTCCAACATTCTACAAATTATATTATGGACCAAAAAAGAAAAAGCTTCCCCATCATTCAGAAGAGGAACAAAATAAACAAAATCTATCTGTACTCAACTGACAGCGTAAAGAAGATCTTAGGTTATTTTGAAGTTGAAGAAATACTGGAAGAAAAACCCGAAAAACTCTGGAAAAAATGCAAAGGCAGTGCAGGCATGGCGAAAAAAGATTTTCTTGAATATTTTGAAGGAACTGAAAAGGGTTACGCGTTTAAAATCAAAAACCCAACCAGATTCCCTAAACCCATCGACCCATACGAAATAATTGACGACTTCACACCACCGCAATCATTCCACTACATATCCGACGCAAAAATCCTCTCAAAACCGCCTAACCACCTACCAGAATAAACTCGGCATCCCCTAGATGTACCCCCTTAGAAGAGATTCTATTCTTTGAAAAAAACACTGTTTTTTCGAGTTAGTTATTCTTCTTTAGCCGAAAAAATTGAGATAGTCGGTGTGTTAATTCATGGAAGCATGGACAAAGATGAGACTTATTTAATCATAAGGCCAAAAAAATTAATACTGTCTTTCTTTATTAATCATAATGAGGAAAAAGATGAATAGAGAGAATTTTGCCTCCGATGCACCAGGAAATCTGGAGTCTGTCACCACGGAGCAAGGAGTAGTGCCAGCCTTCGACCCAAAGCCACTGCCTCCGGATTCGCTCGACGAGAGCCAGCTACTTGACCCTCTTGCAGATGCCTCGCGTGCTTTGGGGCGTCTTGACGGAATCGGGCCACGTGCTGGATCAGAACGAATGCTTACTGAACCTTTTCTTCGCAAGGAAGCGCTGGAATCCTCTCAAATAGAGGGGACTCGAGCAAATCTTTCGGATATTTACACGTATGAGGATGGGAGGGAGGATCTAGTAGCGGAAGAGCGCCGGGTGGGGGTTCGAGAGGTTCTGAATTATCTTAGTGCATTGGATTATGGTCTCAAGACCGTTGATGGTGGCGAATCAATCCAGCTCGATTTACTATGCAAAATGCACAAAAAGCTCCTGAGGGGTGTACGAGGTGAAGACACGCAACCGGGAGAAATCCGTGAAAAGCAAAATTTCATTGGATCTACACCCTATATTCAGGATGCACGTTATGTTCCTCCGCCCTCGGAAAAGGTCGAAGAACGCCTTCAGGAACTCGTCGAGTATGTCAATGGGGATAGCAGCACGAATCCACTCATCCGGGTGGGACTCGCTCACTACCAGTTTGAAGCAATTCACCCATTTCTGGATGGAAACGGACGTCTCGGACGTCTTCTAATTAGTCTCCTATTAAAACGAGATAGTTTGCTCCCAGAACCATACCTGTATTTAAGTTCCTATTTCAATTCTCGAAAGGACGTATATACAGATCTCCTCTTGAACGTGAGCATGAAAGGCAAGTGGGAGGAGTGGCTCCTCTTCTTTCTTCGAGGAATACAAAAACAGGCGGAGGAGGCACACCAACGAGCCGATTTATTGATGGATCTTCGTGAAAAATATCGGGAGAGGTACCAAACCGAACGCTCGGAGAACATTCTCTTTCTCGCGATGAACCTGTTTGAGCGACCGTACCTCGACGTCAACACCGCCGCCGAGAGGATTGGAGTGTCATACAACACCGCAAACAATTTGGTAAACCGCCTTGTGGAAGACGGCGTGCTCAGAGAAACCACAGGGCGGCGGCGTGAGCGTTTCTATAGAGCGGAAGAAATATTTAAAATAATAGCCAACCCTATCGAAGAGTTGTAACAACCGCCACCCCAGACATTATCAATTTACGTGTAGAAACCCTCGACGTTACTCATGGTGGCCCGCGACCTGTGACACATCTCCGAAAGTTCGTCGATCGTGTACTGCTTGTTTTTCTCGGCCAATACCCTCAATATCTTCCTCTGTAAACCGGTCTACAACATGCCAGTAGGAAACATAATACGTGAAACGTAATACTACCCCACCCTACTTATAAATAATTACGTGGCACGAAATTTTAGGCCGCCCTACCCTTCACGGCCTTCAATCGGATGATGAAATGCATGAGGTTCGAAGGACGGACAGACGTTCGGACGGACCCCGGAACCCGCTCTACTTTTCGGGCCAAAAACACGCCGAGGAAGACTTATCGTCAAGAGGCCCGACGGAACGGACGGTCACGGTCGCGAGGGTTTTTTGACGGGAGGCCCGCGCCGTTTTACAACCCCCATCATCCCTACCACAGGAACCGGGCCGGAAGGAATAATCAAACCGGAATATATGACGCCTTTTGGGTGATTCCTCCCGGCACGAAACCTCGACAGTTACGGGAATTGACCCCACCGAAAGAACCGCACGAAAATGACACCCGTCCACGAGGATAGGGGCCTAGGCAGGACCGGGCAAACCGTCTCTCCCTCCCCCCTTTCCCCATCGGCGGTTAAGGGACTTCCGAGGGCCCAATGTCCACGGGCCCGGGAATTACGGCCTACTGACCCCGGCGATAATTCCGCCCCGAGTCCGTCGAACCTCACCTTCCACTCTCTCGTAATAGTC
>CAYNOZ010000106.1:0-3334 GCA_964398955.1 uncultured Thermococci archaeon
AAGATAAGATTGTAAAAGGAGTATTCTATAAAGAATAACCACCAACAGAGAAACAAAAAAGATACAGAATACATATTGGAAGGACATCAACCGCATTCTATTCTATCTACAAAGAAAAACAAATAGTTAAGGTATTAAAAATAATGACAATAGAAAAAGCCTACAAAGAATACAGATGCTAAACCATTCTCTAGATTTCTACTTAAAAAAACCCCTCATTTCTGTTTTCCTTCCTTTAGGTTTTGTGTAGGTAAAATTTTATTTTTTAGTTTTTTTGTTTTTTTCTGGTTTGATGGTAAGAGTTTTATTTATGTTTTTCTTTATTATAATTGAGTACTATGGATAAGATTTGGAAGCGTTTTTTTGTTTATGTTGTTGTTGTGTTTTCTGCTATTTTGGTTTTTTCTTTGGTTTATGATTGGGGTATGTCTGTTTTTGAGGGTCGGGATAGGACTTTTCTTCGTTCTTTGCAGGTTGTTGTTGAGACTTTTACTACTACTGGTTATGGGGAGGATGCTCCTTGGTTGAGTCCTCAGTTGATTGTTTTGGTTATTTTGATGCAGTTTTCGGGTATTGTTCTTATTTTTTTGGCTTTGCCTTTGTTTATTATTCCTTGGATTGAAGCAGTTCTTAGTTCTGGCCCTCCGAGGTCTGTTGGTAAGTTGAGTGGGCATGTTATTGTTTGTGGTTATTCTGGTTATGTGGATTCTCTTATTGAGGAGTTTGAGAGTCGGGGTGTGGAGTATGTTGTTATTGTTGAGGATAGGGATGAGGCTGTTAGGTTGTATGAGTCGGGTGTGAGTGTTATTTATGGTGGTTTGGAGTCTTTGGATTCTCTTGAGAGTGCTTGGATTGGTTTTGCTGATACTTTGATTGTTAATTCTTCTGATGAGAGGAATGCTAGTATTATTCTTTCTGCTCAGGAGGAGGATTTTGATGTTAGGATTGTTAGTATTGTTAGTGATACTTCTGTTTCTGGTTATTTGAGGTATGCTGGTGCTGATGAGGTGATTTCTCCTAAGTATTTGTTAGGTAGGGCTCTTGGTGTTAAAGCTTCTGCTGCTGTTTCTCAGGATTTAGGTAATTCTGTTGAGATTGGTGAGGATTTTGAGATTGTTGAGTTTCCTGTTCAGTCGGATAGTCAGGTTTTTAATTCTAAGTTTTCGGAGCTTGGGATTAGGGAGAGGACTGGTACTAGTGTTATTGGGGTTTGGGTTGAGGGGGATTTTTTAGGTGCTCCTTCTCCTGATCTGGTTATCGATGATGATATGGTTTTGTTGGTGGCGGGTAGGGAGGATCAGTTGGAGGAGGTTAGGAAGATGACTTTGAGTGAGTCTAGGAGATATTTTCCTCGTAATGTTTTGGTAGCTGGTTATGGTACTGTAGGTTCTATTGCTTGTGAGACTCTTGAGAAGTCTGGTACTCCCTATTTTGTTGTTGATGAGGTTGATAAGGATGGTGTTGATTTTGTTGGGGATTCTAAGAATGAAAGTACTTTGATTGATTCTGGTATAGATGAAGTTAGTGTTTTAGTTGTGGCTTTGCCGGATGATACTGATTCTATTTTCACTATTTTGGCTTCGAATAAGTTGAATTCTGATGTTGAAATTATTAGTAGGGCTAATAAGGTTGGGAATTCTGGGAAGATGTATAAGGCGGGTGCTGATTATGTTTTGTCTCTTGAATCTATTACTGGTAGAATTTTAGCGATGAATATATTGAAAGAAGATGTTTTAACTTTAAAAGAACAGATAAAGATAATTAGAGTTTATGCTCCTGGTTTAGTTGGTAAATCTCTTAGGGAGGCTGATGTAAGGTCTAATGTTGGTTGTATAGTTGTGGGTATTCAAAGGGATGATAAGGTGATTACTGAATTAGGAGCTGATTTTGTGGTTGAACCAGAAGATAAGGTAATAGTTGCCGGTACAGATCGGGATGTTAATGATTTTTTATCTGAATATGGAGGGTAGGTAGTTCTGGTTTTCTTGGTTTGTTAGGATAAACCAGTTTGTAAGATTTTCGATTGTTTTGAATATTTTTTGGTTACCGGGTTTTTACTTCAAAAGTTCTAGTGAACTTTTCTACCTAGTCCATATTCTCTGTACCATAAGTAAAATTCTTCCGGTCTACTTTGAGGTGATACTCCGATTTTAAAGCTTCTTTTCTTCTTTTTCATATTTATAGTTAATTATTGGGGGTTTATTAACCTTTTCCCTGTTTAAGAAGAATAAAACGGTTAAAAATCTCTTTATTCTCGAAAAATATAAGTTTAATACCTAGAAAAAAGAAGAAAAAAATACAACCAAACACTTTACCAACCCATCAAAAAGACAAAATATTTACACCAAAAAATTTACAAAAAAATTCAAATATAAAGAAAAACCTAGATAAAATTCCAGGAAAAAGACCCAGAAACAAAACAATTTCAAAAAAAGATTAACATAATAAAGAATCAAAGAACCTAATAAGAAGAAACCAAAAACACCAAGGGATCAAATGTCAGAAAAAAACACCAACATAAAAATAACCAAAAAAACAAAACAAAAAATCAAAAACAAACAAAGGCAAAACGAAGAAATAAACCAAACAATCAAAAGAATAATACAAGAAAACAAAAACCAACAAAAACAAATCAAAAACCAACTAAAAAACCTAAAAAAAGAAATAAACAAACAACACCAAAAAACAACACAAAAAATAATACAAGAAATAAAACAAGAACAAAAAAACATCAAAACAACGAAAAAAACCAAAGAAAACAAAAAACACTACAAATGCCCAGAATGCGGAAGAAAAGACACACTAATAAACCTAAACGCACCAAAAGTAGGGAACAGAATCAAATACCTAGTCCACAAAGACTTCAGAGACCAACTAAAAGACTACGACTACCTATGCCTCAACCACAAAGACAAAATAAAAGTATACACCAAAAAAGAACTCAAAAACTAAAAAATCAACCCTTCAAAAGATCCGAAACATTCCTCTCAGGCTTTTTAACAACAATCCTCTTACTCTCCGAATCATACTCCACAAAAACCATATCACCAGGCTCAATATCAGACTTCAACCTAATCTTCCTAGGAATCCTAATACTCCCATCCTCATTCATCTTAGCCATATTAACAATCTCATCCTTCTTATTACCTTCCATATTACCAAAACCAAATACTCACCTTAAAATTCTTCAAGAGATTAAACACATTCCCATTATACTAATTGAATCTTTTTTGAGTTTCCCAAAATTCTTCCAATCCAATCCACGTAAGTAAATAACAGTTATATTCTTTTGTAATGGGCACCAACTATTTTTAAACCTTTTGTTAAATAAAAT
>CAYNOZ010000107.1:0-3147 GCA_964398955.1 uncultured Thermococci archaeon
GTTACTTTTGTTACATAATGTGTAGATTATTGAAAGCTGGAATTACTTTTGTTTTGCGATTTCTTTTTTGACTATGTTTATTGCTTTTTCTGCGTCTTCAATTATTTTTTCTGCATCTTGTTCGTTGAAGTTTTTGTGTGGAATGTTTATTTGGTTTCCTTTTATGTCTACGTATTGTGAGTCGCTTCTTTTTCTTAGTCATTTGTATAGTGAGTTTTCGAGTTCTTGGTCTAGTTTGTAGGCTTGTGTGAAGTTCCTGATTTTGGCTGGGTGGTCTCTTGGTATTCTTTGGTTTCTTGCTGCTATTCCTGCGGATGCTGCTTGCTCTATTGCGTCATAAGCGTTCTTTACTACTTGTGCCCACATTCTATTTTCTTGTAATTTTGCTGTTTTTATGATTGTGCGGGCTGATTTGAGTGTGAGTTCAGCTTCTTCAAGATATGCTCTTGCCTGTTCTTTCCTTTTCTCCATAATATACCCTCCGGATCATATATGGGTATGATTTCTTCTTTGATGTTTGTTAGGAAGTCGCTTTGGTGGTTTAGACTTTTTTTATATGATTTTATTGTGTATACTTGGGTCATGATTAGTTTGGTTCCTTTTTGGGTTTTGATTGGTTTGGTTCCGTATTTTTCTTTGATTTCTTTTTCTTTTTGTTTGGTTTTTGTTATTATTATTGTGTCTATGTCGCTGTCTTGGTCTGCTTCTCCTCTTGCTACAGAACCGTAGATACCTATAGCTTGTATTTCGTTTTCTTTTTTGAGTTGGTGCCACAATTCTTCTAGGTATGGGTGGAATTCTGGTTGTGGTGTTGACCAGATTCTGAATAATGCTTTTTTGTTCTTGTTTAGTTTCATTGTTTTGATTTCTAGGTTTCCTGGAGTCGCTGCTATGTACTGCACGAACCCTTTTCCTATGCTGTATTGGGTTTTTGGTCTGGTTTTGGCTTTTATTTTTTTCTTTTGTAGTATTTCTTTTTGTTCTAGTTGGTTTAGGTGGTTGTATGTGGTTTGTGTTGTTAGTTCTAGTTCTTCAGCTAGTTCTGTTGGAGTCCAGTTTCTCTCTACGAGTTTTTCTAGGATTCGTTTTTTGGCTTCGCTAACTTCGAACATACTTAGATATTCACATGAATATTTAAATATCTTTGTTTTACACAGATCCGATAACTTACTTAGATACTCACATGAAAATCTAAATATCTCGTAATAATCAAAAAGAAAATTAAAGAAAATTATTTTTCTAAGTTCTTATTGACCTTACGCGATATTTTTTCCTCAATTTCTTCCTCTGTGACACCGAATTCTGAGAACATTAATTTGAGTAGGGCTGATTTTACTTTTTCCTTTGTCTATTTTTTTGACTTATTTGTGTAGTTCTTTTTCTTTGATTATATAGTTATTAGATTCTTTATAAGTTATTTTAGTAGTTTTTTAGTTGTATTCTTTTCTTGTTTAGTTCTTCATATATTGAGTCTGAACTAATAATTGTATGTTCGTTTGATAGTGCTGCGTGGAAGGCATCGAATGGGTTTGCTCCATCTTCCATGTAGAATGCTGCTTGGAAGAGTTTATCTTCATCTACGTACATTGGGTCTGCTATTTCTAATATATCTTCTATTATTGCTGGGGTATTTTTTATTCCAGATCTTTTTAATACTACGATAGTTTCTAGGACAGTTATTATTGATGTTACTATTTCTCCTTCGTGTTCTTTAAGGAGTTTATAGGCATTTGATCCAAGCCAGTCATCTTCTTTTATTATTGCGAGAATGAAGTCAGTATCGGCGTAGAAGGCCATTTCATTCACTTCCTGCTAAGTCTTCAAGGTCTTCTCTTGCTTCTTTCTTAAGTTCTTTAATTGCTTTATCTTTTTCTCTTATTTTTTTGGTACGTTTTCTAAGATCTTTTATTGGGTTTTCAGGTATTGGTATTAGTTTTAATTCTTTTTTGTAAGGAACGATCCGAAATTTTTCTCCATACTTCTCTCTATATTTTTTGGGAAGATAAATTCTACCATGGGAATCAACTTCAATTTTTGACATTAAATATAAATACAAGTCAAAATATTTAAATCTTCCCATAATAAAGAGTAAGTTACCATAATCATTATTTTGTAACTAATTTGAATTTGAAATTAAAATTGCGAATTTACTCTTAAATTTAGGATTGGTGGATTTATTTGGTTTATTGGGAATTTTAGGATTAAAATCAGGTGTTTAGTATTCGACTGATGAAAACGGAACTTAGATCCGTTTGAAATCTTGATTAGTTTTTTAAATCTAATTAAATTCGTAATTTATTTTTTTGTTGGGTTTTTGATTTTTAAAAAGTTTTTAGAATCTTTGTGTCTGATATTTTTTTTATATGTGTTTAAGTTTTTGGTGATTTTTGTTTTTTAGCAATTTGAGGTAGAAACCTCGTTTTTTTAGGGCATGAGATGAATGCCAGACCTAACTTAAGTACCTACAAAAGTCTATGGTAATATAGTGGACCTAGTGACAAAAGTAGACAGAATTGAGTTTGAAGAGGTTGTTTGAAGATGATTAGGGCGGAAGCAGTACTCGAAGACAAACCAGTAAAAAAAAATAGTTGGTAAAGTTTTCAAAAAAGAGGTAGAAATTATTGGATTCTGAAAAAACTATACAAGTAGGAATAATAAAACCAACCAAAATAAAGAAAAAACAATTGGACAGAATTTGGTCTAACTACCAACAATGGATAAACAACCAAAACCAGAAACAAGATTTATAGTTTTTAGTGCTCATAGGGGGTAGCTGAGTGGAGGCTTGATCTGGATAAGATTAGGGATAAGGAGTACCCTATTTTCTTGAGAAGAGATTTGATTGATGTGGTGGAATGTGGGTCAGATTTGGCTGATTACTATTTTAAGATTCCGAGTAAGCAGAGGAGAGGTAGAATAAAAGTACCAATACTTACCCATAAACCAATAGAAGGAGAGATAGGTGAAACCAAGTTAATAAAGAGAAAAAACAATTATTATCTTCATATTTCTGTTTCTAAGGGTTTTGAGGTGTTAGATGTTTTTGGTGGTTCTGGGTTTTGATCTTGGTCTTCGTGTTCCTGTTACTGGAGTTGCTCTGTCGGTGGCAGAGCCCAGCCCCAAGATCAAAATCAAAGGCGACCAAAT
>CAYNOZ010000108.1:0-3024 GCA_964398955.1 uncultured Thermococci archaeon
AGTTTTTTTTGTAGTTCGTATCGGCTTGGTACTTCTTCACTCTCATTTAATTCCTCTAGGAAGTGGTTGTATGTCCATCTGCACAGATCTAATGTTTCTTCAAGTTTTTCCTTCTGCTCATCAGATGGATAAAGTCTGAACTTGTATGTAATCATACAACCACTCTCTAATCGCTAACTATTCTTTTTCGTGTTCCTTTATTAGTCGGTTTATTATTTCATCATAGGTTTCGAGCCTCGTAATTTTTAGTTCTTTAAGTCTTTCTCTTGTCTCTGTCTCGATCTGTATAGTAGTAGGATCATCCATACACAACCACCATATGATCATTACATTCTAGATTATATAAAAGTTATGGTGATTCAACCCCTCTTTTGTTCAAACTTTTTCAAAAAGCTTGTGAGGAAGGGGACTTCTCACCAAATAAGTTAATCACTTTAGGATTTTCAAACCACTAGAATCAAAAAGATAAGTATCAAAAACCAATATATTACAAAACTTCAAACTATCAAAGTTTAAACATTGATTCTCCTTCATACTTCACTCCTTTTAAAGATCCTAGATTATCTGCTAGTTTTTTTAAATCTTTATTTTCTCCTTGAGCAACGATAACTTCCAAACAATTATCTTCATCTAGATGTACGTGTGTGGTTCCTGAAATATTCACACTTGAATGATGTTGGATATCTACGAGTTTTTCCATCACATTTGAAGAGTCATGTTCGTATACTATGGTAATTGCTCCTGCCACTTCTCCTTCCTCGTCTTCTAATAGAGTTTCACTTGAAATGAATTCCCTTATTAAATCTCTGATAGCTTCTGATCTATTCTTATACCCTTTTTCAGTGATTAATGAATCAAATTCCTCAAGCAAATCTGATTCAAAGGATACTCCTACCCTGGTAATATCGGTCAATGTAACACCATTTCATGAGAACGTGTTATCTTTAAATCTCTTACGATTTATACACAAAGAAGATTAATGGGTCAGTCAGTTAGGAATTGCGAAAAATTTTCTATCAAGTTCTATTATTCTTATCTCATCTCCTTCAGGAACATCGAGTCCTGGATCAACTAAGTCTAAAGTTTCATAGTTATCCATTCTCATAACCTGTAAGGTTCCTTCGCCCTTGGAAACCAATAATCCTTTTTCCTCCTCTTCTTCTCTTTCAACTAACTCGATCTCCTCATTATCAGTCTGATACTCGTCCCCATTTTCCAAGCTTATTAACCTAGACCTGTTCTTAGAAACAGATTCAACTTTATAATATTGGTAATCATCATCTGTTTCTATTTTAACAAAATCACCGTCTCTAAATTCAGGAATCCGAAGTAATGTAGTATTTCTCTTAACTTCCTTACTTTCCTGATTATTCCAACCTACAGTTCTGTAGGTTTCAGTAATATTACCGCCAAGATTAACCTTTAATTCTTCAGCTAATTTCCTTGCAGAAGATTTACTTCCCATATAAAAATCCAAACCCTCTTTCTTGATTTCATGCTTGGATAGGAACCCCATCCTATCTTCTTCAAGAATAGATTTGATCTTATCCTCTGCAGTCTCTATAATTTCTTCTCTTTCCTCATCATAAAGCTCTCTATTATCTGCTCTTACCTGAACAATGGATTCAAAGTAACCACCATTCATCTTAGAACATCTTTCACATTGCCCAGGAACCGTTCTAATCCTTAATTCCTTCTCTTTAATCTGCAATACATTCTCAACCAATTTCCCTACTGAATTCAAAGCTAAAGTAACATCTCCCGGTAATCTGTCCGAATGGTCCCTAACAACAGCATAAGTAACGTATAACTCTCCTTCTTCAACTTGATCAGGGAGACTAGGTACTAAAAACCATTTATCTATCCCATCATTTAGATCTATATTTTCAATTATGGCTTCCTCGGCTACTTCAAATGTTGTCTTAACAATATCCGTAGTTTCAGGATCGATCCATCTTCCCTCTTTTTTATAACTCAGACATTTTTTGCAAACTGTCTTAGATATTTCATCAGGAATTTCAAATAATGGATTCTCCTGTTCAAAACATTCAGGACATAAACCATTCACATCAGTCTCATCTATCTCTTTACCGCATCTATAACACTTCATTTCCTCAACCTCATTAGATAACTTCTTCAGATTTTACTACATCAAAACCTAGAACATTCTCGATATGATCTAAAGCAATTTCTTGTTTCTTCTGTGAAACCGTAGCAACACAATCTTCAGGAACGATAACTTCATAATCCTTGTAGTAAGCATCAATAGCCGCATGCAATATACATATATCAGTTAAAACTCCCACTAAAATTATTTCATCTATCCCTAAACTTTTCAATCTCTCTTCCAATTCAGTACCTCTAAATGATGAAAAACTATGCTTTTTAATAATTATATCTTCTTCCTCCGGTTTTAACTCTTTTATAACCTCAGAACCTTCAGTACCTTCTAAACTATGCGGAGGCCAATCCTCAAATTCATCATCTCCTCTAGTATGAGAATCTTTAGAGTATATTACGGGAATATCATTATCACGGGCTTCTCTAATCAAATTTTCTATATTAGGAATTATCTCCCTACCTTCAGGAACCTCCAGATCTTTTCCTTCTTCAATAAAATCGTTAACCATATCAATAATTATTAATCCCTTCATATTCACCACTCTGTAAATTCTAAACCAAATATTGTATTATCAGTATTTAATTACCCATTAATAGAACTAAAATCATATTATACTAACGCTTTTCTATTAATTAACCTTAAAATCAGATGATACAGGTTAATGAGTAGAGAACATCGGTTCAGGCGGATTTCTGAGTTATCCTCCGGCTGCTGTTGGCATTATTTTGATCTTGTCCCCGTCATTTAGCTTTTCGTTAACTGACCTTATTGTTTTTTTATTTTTTTGCATTAAAACTAATGATGATATTGAACCATCTTCTTCGACTAGTCTTTTTGACATCCTCCCGTTGGCTTGAAAGCCAAGGGATTCCTTACAAAGGATTTTAAGGTTCTCCCTACTA
>CAYNOZ010000109.1:0-2888 GCA_964398955.1 uncultured Thermococci archaeon
TTCGTTTGGAGGAGTTGGACTTATTTTGTTTTTTAGTCCTAAGGTAATTTTGGTATTATTTTATGATTGATTTTTATCAGGAGGTATGAGTTCCTTCAGCCTTCATAGTAATGCCTCATTAATGACTTAAAAATCTTTGGGTTTTTTAATTTTATTCGATAAATTTTTATTAATTTAATATTATATTAGAAATTTTTGTTTATTATAGATCCTTCAAGTTTGATTGGTCTGCCTGGTAGTATAGAGCAGAAACTTTCCTTGTGGTGGGGGTTTTATTTCAAGTTTTATTTCTTTTTTTAGTGTGTAGTATTTTCTTCTTCCTTCCCTATAGCTGTCTATTAAGTCATTTTCTTTTAGCTTTTTTAGATGGTGATTGGCATTTTTTCCGTCTATTTTAGCGCTTTCCATTATTTCAGATACGTATCTATCTTTTTGGCTCAGTAATTTCAGTATTTCCAACCTTTTTTGTGAACCTATTATATTAATCATTAAGTATAAAATTACTAAGAAAATTTATATATCTTTTCATTTAATATCTATTTGAGGTTATAAAATGGATGTAGATAAAGAAGAATCAACTGAAAAAAAACTTATAGAAGGAGACTACACACAAGAATTTTACATGGATAGAAAAGAATTAAGTAATTTCCTAAAAAATCTAGCAGAAGAAGTGGAAAATGGAAACGAAATCTCGATAAGCACAGAAGAATGGGAACTACCCTTCAAATTCAATGACAGAATCGAAGTAGAGATTGAAAAAGAGTACGATGAATTGGAGATAGAGATAGAATTCGAAAAATACGAGGAATCAGAAAAACTATCAGTCAAATAAATTAAAAACTTATTCAAGATCTGTTTCTTTATTTTTTAAAAATAATCTATATTTTTCAACTCTTCTTTCACAGTTTGGAGAGGCATTTCAGTATCCTCTGATATCTTCTTGATCGATAACTCATCCTCTTCTTCAACTTCATGATCTTTAAGCCACTGTCTTAAAGATTCTTCAGGTTCTACGTAGTAAACTTTATTTCTGTATCTCATTTTACCTAGTAAACCTTTGTTCACTAAGTCATTAAGTATACTAGAAGCATGTGAACGATGATGTAGACTTTTATATTCCTCTCCAACCTCTTCATATTCGTCTGTAACTAATTCAGTTAAACCAGTTGCTGATACAGGCTTTTCAACATCCTTCACTACTCTCAAAACAGATTCTTCCCTTCTAGTTAATTCAGTCTCTTGGGCTTGCTCAATTTCTTCTAAAGCTCTAGTGATATATAACTTCAAAGAATTTGGATCATCAATTAAAAGCTTATTTATCTTTTTAGCAATCTCTTTCCCATCTTCCTCTATTTCTAAATTCCTTACTAATCTTTCAAATTCTTTATCTTCTTTACTCATAATATCATCCTAATTGAATTTCCTTTAGCATCATAAACTTTGAATCTGTGATCCCTTGTTAAACTTCTCCATTCAACCTGAGTCTTACCAGTTATTTGAGGATCTTTCCTTTTCTTAGGAGAATTAAACTCTCTTGAAAAGGCATGAACTCCAAATAAAACCTTCGTATTAGGCCATTCCTCTCTAATTATTTTTGCAACTTTCTTCCATGACTTCAAATCTTTATCACTAGGATCAGTAGTTCCTCTCGGATGGGTGTGCACTTTAACAATCACCTCCGGAGTTGAATCTCTCTTCTTAGAAATATGCTCAATAATATTCTTAGCTCGATAATCTACAGTACTGTCACTTGAATTAGTTACTATCTGACCAGATGAAAACTTATGTTTTGTATCTACTTTATTCTCATCAGATCCACTCAATGCGTAAATCGTCTCAACATCCTCCTTACCAGGTCGAAATTGAGATTCTGCCCTAGTCTCCATGAAATCAGTGAAAATTGACTTTGGAATGTGTAAAGAATCCTTAGATCCACCCAAACTTAAAATTCCACCAGAAATAATTTTATCATCTGCATCTAAACTGTTACCCTGTCCTGATTTATAAGCAAAAATAATTGAAGCAGTAATTAAACCTAATATAGATAATAAAAGCAAAATAAACATCGGATCATTACTGATAAGAAAATTCGAATTACCATTATCCTCTGTTGCTCCTCCCGGAGATTGATTAGAACCGGTACCGTTATTATCTCCAGTAGTGTTATCTTCTTCTATATTAACATTAAATATTATTGATTTGCTAAATTGATTGTAATCATCCATTTCTTCTAATGGCCAATACTTAATAGCCGGATTAACCAAAAGGCTTCCTTTGCTTTCAGAGGTAATTCTAATCTCTACATCCGAGCTCTCACGAGGAGGAGTCTGATATTGGGCGATATAATACTCATTCTCTAATTTTATTCCAGGACCTTCTATTTCTGTACCTTCAGTTTTCGGAATTTTTATTTCAGTTACTACTGTATCCTCGTTTCCACCCGGATTGGTTATTGACAATTGTATAATTCCAGGTTCAGTATTTGTAATATTGGTGTTCACTGTTTTTAAGTTAATTTTAGGCGATACAGAGAATTCGTCATCTTCTTCTCCTGGTCCCTGTTGTTTCTCACCTTTTACAGGATTAAACAGTAATAGCAGTAATAACAGTAATATCAGATAATTTCGTTTGCTATTATTGATTGTTTTTAATAGATTAATCACTTTGACACACCCCAAAGTACATCTCTGTACATACTACATTTTTAACATATAAAAATGATTCCCCACCAAAAAACTTCACCACCAAATACCAACACATCAAAAATATATACTCTATATATAATAAATACAAAAAATATATACTAAACCAATACTCAAAAAAATATGTAAATCGGCCGTGGGGATTCAGCCATTCATCCATTTACCTCCTCCCAAACTCCTGTCCCT
>CAYNOZ010000110.1:0-2796 GCA_964398955.1 uncultured Thermococci archaeon
TAGTAGGGAGAACCTTAAAATCCTTTGTAAGGAATCCCTTGGCTTTCAAGCCAACAGGAGGATGTCAACAATATCCCTACTAATCGGAATTATTCTAGGATCTGGTTGCTTGAACCAATCAGATGCAGATATAGAACCTATCCAACCTAACGGACTTAAAGTAGAGTCCCCAGCATTTCTCAACGAAGTAACAATACCACAGAAATATACAGCAGACGGAGAAAACATATCCCCACCCCTAACCATCAGAGGAATCAAAGGAGACTATTTAGCCATAATAATGAATGATCCGGATGCTTCAGGAGGAACCTTCACCCACTGGGTAATATGGAACATCCCTAATGTGGCTAAGATACCTGAAGGAATACCGAAAAAAGAAACAGTAGAGATCCTTGGAAATGCATCCCAAGGTATTAATGATTTCGGAGAAATTGGATACGGAGGCCCCAAACCCCCTGAAGAAGAAGTACATACCTACAGAATAATCACATACTCATTAGACGACAAACTAGATCTAAAACCTGGTTCCTCTAGATCTGAGTTAGAGGATGTTATGGAAGGTCATGTACTTCAGAGATTTGTTTTTGAAGGAAGATACAGTAGATAAATAGGTGTTTTGATGGATGAAGCATTATCAGCATTAAAAGAAATAGGATTAACAGATTATGAAGCCAAAGCATATATCACCTTGTCTAAGTTGAGAAGAGCTAAAGCTTCCGAAATAAAAGAAGAATCCGGCGTCCCATACTCAAAGATCTACGAAACAGCTGAAAGACTAGAAGACAAAGGCTTAATCGAAACAGTCCAAGAAAGCCCACGATCCTATAGGATCCTAGATCCAGAAGAAAGTATAGATAATTATGTAGAAGGTAAAATAAATCGATTAAGAGAATGCAAAGAAGAAGCCCTTAAGAACGTGACCAGATTCTACAGCTCCAGCAACATAACCGCTATCGTATTAGCTGCAGGACCAGTAAAAGATGAAGACAAATTACTAATGAAACTAGGAAATAAAACAGTTATCGAGCACGTAATAGATGTACTTAGATCCTCTAAAATTGATAGAATTATACTAGTACTCGGTTACAAACCTGAAAGAATTAAGAGTAAATTGAGTGATGTTATTAGTGAGATTGATGTTGTTGAGATAGATGATTATGAGAGAGGATTTACTTACTCTTTTAAAAAAGGATTGAAAGAAGTAAAAGATTCAAGTGCTGTTCTATTAGCTCTCGGAGATCAACCATTCCTAGATACAAAGTTCTTGAATGGAATGGTGGAGAAATCAAGATCCGAAGAAGGAAAAATTATTAGTCCAGAATATGAAGGCAGTCTAGGACATCCAGTAATATTCTCAAACGAAGTATTTGAAGATATACTATCCCTGAAAGAAAATGAAACTATTAAAAAAGTTTTAGATGATCATCAAAAAGATTTAATAACCGTAAAAGGAGGAAACTGGACTCTACTAGATGTAGACTCATTCTCTAAATAACTACCTTATATAGCTAAGTTCTTTGTTCTCTAGTTTATCTACTTCCTTATTGAGTTTCTCCTTCATTTTCTTCTGGGACTTGGATAAGCTTTCCAGGTTCAATTCATTTGATCTGTAGAATGGTCCCAGTACTCCGTCAGCATTCTCCCAGTTCTTAATCTCATCGTAACTCTTCGGTTCCTCCTCCATTAACTCCTTAATCTCTTCTTTCTCAATCTTACCTTTCTCAACAAATTCCTTTAGCTTCTCTTGAGTAAGAGGACGGATCCCTGAACTCACGGAAACATCCACCTCATCTGAAATAGTTGTATTCTCAAACTTCACACCCTTCCCCTTCAATTCATGCGGATTATGTTTATAAGCCTCTATATACCAAGTATCATCACTGTTACTGAAATACATCCTTCTTCTACTAGTATCAGATTCATCCTCAACTAAGAAAGTCCAATCATCAGGATTCTCATTATACTCCTCCATAATCTCCATCATCAAATCTTCATAATTTCTCATATTCGACATCATCCCACCACAACCATAATATAGATGAAGTTTTTAATGAGTTGGTTTTTACGGTAATTACATAGTTATTTCTTATTTTGATTTTTTATAAGTAGTTTTTTTTATATATAGATTATTAAGTAGTTTATCTAAATTAGATTACTTAATTTTTACAGAATTTTTAAATATCTTAACTTACCTAACTAGGCACCATTGAAAATCAAAATGTCTTAAAAAATACAAAAATAGATTAAATAAACAGATATATTTTAAATATAGATTTAGGACTTAATTAACCTGCATCACTGACTTATACTTGAATTTACTTTGAAGAGTTAGTTAACTGGTATGCCTAAGTGATTGAAGAGGTTAAAAATTAGAAGAGCAAATTAGATTACTGAAATATGAGTTATTGCATTGGTTCTACGGTCTTTATCTTCTTTCAATAATGAAAATATGTTATGGGGAGAATATGTTTTCTTTTTAGTTTTAGTTGCTTTGTTTTTTCTTCGATCTGTAACAATATAATTAATGATAAATTTTCTTGGATTTAATTTAATATTGAGTTTATGGTTTTTATTTGGTAATGTTGTAGGTTGGATGTTGATATGATTTCTAAAGAAGATTTCTTTGATACTTACAAGGATGGTTCAGAGAAAGTGTTGAAGTATCTTAGAGCTATGGTAATGGTGGCAGAGGATATTCAATTAAAAGATATTATTGAGGAGGTTGTAATTTCTAGGAAAGGTCTTTATAAGTGGAGAAAGCTGGGAGTGAAACCAGATCCTTTAAGAGAATAAGAA
>CAYNOZ010000111.1:0-2764 GCA_964398955.1 uncultured Thermococci archaeon
CTGGAAACTGTTATGGCAATGACTATAGAATTAGATATGAGTACTGAACAATCATTGAACTCTCTTTATGAAAAAGCCGTTATGAGAATTTTTAAGGAATTAACTACTAGTTGGGAGAGGGAAGAATTTCTCCACTCACTACTTAGACATGACCTAAGAAATAAGACTCAAGTAGTTCAAGGATATTTTAGCCTTTTAGATGATTACGATCTACAAGAGGAAGCAGAAATGTATCTTGAAAAAGCGGAAAAAGCTATGAATGAGGGAATGGAAATAATTGAAAAAGTTAAATTACTTAAAAAAGCAGAAGAAGAGGAAATAAAAGAAGTAGATATTGTTTCTATAATTAAGCAGCAAATCGAAAATTGGGAAGATGAAGCTGAAGAAGAAGGAATCGAAATTAAAAAACAATTTTCTGAAGCTAGTTGCGAAGTCAAAGGAGGATCTCTACTAGATAGAGTTTTATCAAACATTGTAGAAAATTCTATCCAACACTCAAAAGGAACTAAAATAGAAATTAAAATAAATAAAGACGAAAATAAAGATGAAATCGTTTGCAGTATAGAGGACGACGGAACTGGACTGTCAGACGAAGAAAAAGACCAAGTATTCAACAAAGGATACACTACGGACGAAGAAAGAGGGACTGGGCTTGGAATGTTTTTAGTGGAAACGCTCTTAGATATTTACGGTGGAAGTATTGAGGTCAAAGACTCTGACCTTGGTGGAGCAAGATTTGTAATTCATCTTGAAAAACTGAAGATTTGAATGATCAGGTGAGGTGAATGGAAAATAAAAAGGAAATCGAAGAAGAACTGAGCATCAAAATGAAAAGTACCACGCCCGAGATAAGCGGTAAGAAAAAACGGATGAAAACTTTATCCGTCTGGATCGCATATTTTATTCTGTTGTCTCCGGCTGTTTGGACTTTCGGACCAGTGATCATGATAATGTCGATAGTACCAGTAGTTACGACCGCGGCATTATTCGGTTTAAGGTATGGTGTAATGGCTGCTGTAGTTGCAGTAGGATATAATATCATGACAACAGTATTTCTTACGCCAGATTTATCCATTGCATCGTCCTGGTACCCCAATATTATCAGTTCAGGCGTGATCATATTCATCGGTTTTACAATTGGGTATCTGAGGGATACGAGCGACAAGCTGGCGAAAGAGGTCAAAAGCCGGAAGAAGGCTGAAGAAGAACTAAAAGAAAGTGAACAGCGCCTTGATAGTCTTATATCCAATACTCCGGCCGTTATCCATTCATACAAATTCTTAGATGGGGATATGAAACTAAATTATATCAATGATAATGTACAGAATGTACTTGGGTTTAAACCCAATGATTTTACAGGGCATGAGGAGTTTTATACAAGTTGTATCCATCCCAGTGACAGAGAAAATGTGTTAAAAAAAATCCAAAATATGATCCAGGAGGGTACTGATTCAATAACCATGACTTATAGATTTAAAAATAGTTCAGGAAATTATCACTGGCTAAGAGACACCCATAGGATCATATCCCGAGAAGATAATGAAACAGAAGTAGTGGGGTCCTGGTGGGACATTACCGAACGGAAACAAGCCGAAGAAAGAGAAGACTTCCTTCACACCTTGCTCAGACACGATATACGTAACAAAACACAGACCGTTGAAGGCTACCTTGAACTGATGGAGAATTTTGACCTTCCAAAAAAGGCCAAGAAGTACTTGGAAAAAGCCAAACAGGGAAGCAGAGAAAATATTGAACTTATCAATAAAGTTAGCACCCTCAGAAAGGCTCAAGAAGAACAGGTCGGGGAAGTTGACATAACCTCAGTACTCCATTCTGCTGTAGATCAAGTGAAAAATATAGCGGAGGAAACAGGAATGGAGATCCAAACACAGATTCAGCACTCTGAAGAAGGTTGTATGGTGAAGGGCGGACCGATCATTAACGAAATGTTTTCAAACCTCCTAGAGAACTCCATCCGTCATTCGGAGGGGAGCAGGTTGAGAATACGGGAGGAGGTAACTGAAAACGAAGTCACTTGTATCATCAAAGATGACGGCAAAGGTATTCCAGATGATAAGAAAGATACGATCTTCGAGAGAGGATATACAACTGACGAAGAGAGAGGGGCCGGGCTTGGAATGTTTTTAGTGGAAACGCTCTTAGATATTTACGGTGGAAGTATTGAGGTCAAAGACTCTGATCTTGGTGGAGCAAGATTTGATATACATTTAAGAAAAGTTTAGATAAGAGGAGAATATTTTAGAGAATTGGGTTTAGGTTTTGGTTTTTTGGGTGTGCTGGCTGTTTTATGTGGATTTTATGGTGAGGCTCTGTTTTTTCTTCTGTTGATTGGTTTTTTTAATGTATGCATCTGTTTTCTGATTTAAGGTTTTTATCGTATCATTTTCATTTCTATTTTTTACTAATAGGTCTGGTGGGGTATTTTCTTTATGCTTACCTTTTTTAACAGATCAAGTTTATTCCCATCAATTAATTTCTGTTCTGAAATAGTGAGGACAAAATTTTCTACTTAAATTTTTTCAAGGGCTTTTTCACCGGTTCAAACCTTCACTATATTAATCTCTCCAAAGTTTTTTCCCAAATAGTTAATGTTTCATAAGCTTTAATCCATCTATTGCTATCAATAAATCCAGTTAGTCAACCATTTGATTTTTTAAAATCTTTATTATTAGAAATAGAATAAAAAGAATGGATTTAGTTTTCGTTTGGGTTTTCTTTTTTGTCTTCTTTTTTTGCTAGTGAG
>CAYNOZ010000112.1:0-2657 GCA_964398955.1 uncultured Thermococci archaeon
AAGTTTTCTCCTCGGGAACTTTTTTTATGTATCTCGTGTTCTCTTATCCATTCGTCTATAGCTTTATTAAGATTCCAAGTCATTGAAGTAGGTGTTGTAGTTGCAAAGATAGCATTTTCAAATCCAAGAGTTTTTATATCTCCTAGAACTTCTTTTACTTCCTCATTACCCAGCCCATGCATTAAAATAAATTTTTTATCATGCCAATTTCCATTTCCACCTAGATTCTGTGCTTCGTTAACTATTTTCTCAATTTTCCATTCTTCACATTGTTCAGGAATTTCATATATTTCTTGATTATTTAATTCTTTTTTAATTTTATTTATTTCATCTGAAGTAAATCCAATAGTAAGTAGCATTCGAATACCTCCGATTATTAGTTGAAAGAAAAACATTTAATATTTCTGTATTGGAGGAGTTTCTGAAGTTTTTCTGTGTTTTTGTTGGTTTGATTTTGTGGGATCATTTGGGTTGGGATGAAAAGACTTTTATAAGGATGGTTGATATCTTTTACTGGTGAGAATTATGACTTTGAGACCAGCGCGAGTTGACAAGGGAACTGATAAGCCTTCATATACTAGGAGAGAATATGTTAATGGAGTGCCTGGTGTTAGGATCACTAACTTCGTTATGGGAGATAAGAAATCTGATTTCCCGTTTGAAGTTTCACTTCAAGTTGATGAAGAAGTTCAAATTAGGCAGGGCGCTTTAGAATCTGGAAGAGTAGCCGCAACAGGTTACATGAATAAAAAGGTTGGAGAAAAAAACTATAAAATGAAGCTTAACGTTTATCCTTTCGAGATTCTTAGAGAAAACCCGATGGCTACTGGTAGAAAGGCTGATAGGTACGGTAATGGAATGAGTAGACCATTTGGAAGACCTATAGGGCTTGCAGCTAGACTTAACGAAAACCAGAAATTAATAACTGCATGGGTCGATGAGGAGGACATAAAACATGCTAAAGAAGCATTCAGAAGAACTAGAATGAAACTACCTTGCGGCGGATACGTAAGAGCCTACCAAGACGGAGAAGACGTAACAGAAAAAGTATTCTAATTCTAAATATCTCTCCTTAACCTATTTTTCTCAAATCAATAATAAATAATGAATAATAGAATATATTGAAATAGAAAGTTATTTGATTATTTTTTAGTATATGCTTAGGTCTTTCAGTGCTTGTAGTCTTTTTGAGATGTTTGGGTGTGTGGAGAATAGTTCGAAGATTTTTTCTCCAGTGCTAAGTTCTTTGTTCCTGTACTTTCTTACTATTTCTTGGTCTGATTTCCCGCCTAGAGGTGAAGCTGTATCCGGATCAGAGATGAATAATGGTTTCAGTCCTGAACCGAAAGGAGTTAATCCCATAGGATTACTATTATTATTACGGGAACTTCTTCTTGTTCTTCTTGATTTTCTACCTTTATTTGATTGCTTCATTTTAGCCATTGATTCATTGATTTTTGCTAGGCCTTCTGATAATTTTCTTGATCCATCTTGAACTGTTTTAGCAGCATGTTCATCAGCGTAAAACTCTCTTATTCTTGATGACCACATTACTCCTAGATTTAGTAGGAAGTAGAACATCATGGAAAATGCTCCAATAGCTATAAGAGGAACTGTTCCTCCTCCTTCTTCTCTTCGCCCTCCACCGAAGAGGGTTGACCATAGCATCATTCTACCGATCATCATAAATATTGCCGGTAGAATTGATAAGAACATCATTATCTCAGAATCCTTATGCTTAATATGTCCTAATTCATGCCCTAGAACTGCCTCAACCTCTTCATACTCTAAGGTTTTAAGCAATCCTTCTGTTACCGCTACCTTTCTTTCAGTTAAGAAATTACCGTAGGCAAACGCATTAGGCATATCCATCTTCGATATCATTACCTCAGGTTTTTCAATCCCTGATCTCTGGCTTATCTGTTCAACAGTTTCATGTAACTTCGGATACTTATCCTTCGAAGCCTCCTCAACCTTCATCGACTTCTCAACCAACCTAGGACCAAAGTACCACTGCCCCAGGAAGAAAATTAACATAATGGGAATTATCAAATTAAAGGACATTCCAGTAAATAAGGTAAGGATAATAGTTAATCCAAGAGTTGTAAGGCCTATAACCAAAGCCAAACTACCGACCATACTAAACCTAAGTTTCCAACTTCCCATGAAATCACCATACCTTATTACCCACCCATCTTTAAATCCTTCACGATCTCAAAGAATCAAATCCAAGAAAACCGCAGAACTTAAAACAACACGATGAATTAAAAAACATGATAATATGGTTAACAAAGAAGAAGTACTAAAATTTATTAAGGAAAATGAAACCGTAACCTTCAAAGAACTAATACAGAAATTCGATGCATCCGGAGAAACACACCTCAAAGAACCCAGAAAAAACATACTAATCTTCGACGGAATCTCCGAAGAAATGGCAGACACACTAAATGAACTCACATCAGAAAGAAAAATCGGCATCCAAATGTACAGAAACATCCCAGAACAAATAGAAGAAAAAGGAAAAGTCTTCGACCTACCACTAGCCAAAAACCCACCCGAAGGAGGATACAACGAAATACACTGGGCCCCCAGCCTCATAAAACACATCAAAGAACAAAAACCCAAACCACCAACCCAATAACCAAAAAACCTACTAA
>CAYNOZ010000113.1:0-2550 GCA_964398955.1 uncultured Thermococci archaeon
GTTTTAATTCTTCTACATTTGCTTTTGTTATGTTTAATTGGGTTTCAAGTTTATTATTTAACTTTTTTAGATTATCAATACGTTCTTCACGGCTTTCTAATGTTGTTTGCAGCTTTGTTATATTCTTGATTTTGTTTGGTTCTGTTTTGTTGTTCTGGCCTATTACTTCGTGGAGTTCTTCTATGTTTGTGGAGCTCTTCTCTATGTACCTATTGAATTTGTCTGTGTTTTCTAGGTCGATCGCTATCTTCGGGTAGTTCCGGTATATTGTTTCTAGTGTGTTTCCTAGACTTTTTTCTGTCATATTCATTTCTTTAAGGTCTAGACTGGTATTACTTGGGTTTGTTTCATTGGTTTGGGGTTGGGTATTATTAGAAGATTCATTGCTAATCACGGACTTTCTTGTTGGTTCAATAAGTTCATCAGGTTTACCAGAGGTTTTTATTATGGCGTAGCCAGTTGGATCATTGTAAGTTGTTATCATTATCGATTTATCTTCGTATTCTATGGGTTCCCCGAAATCTACTTCTTCTATAGTCTGAGTCTCTAAATGATCATCTACAATCTTCGAGATCATTATACTTGGAGTGATAGAGTCTTCTCTAAGACCTAACTTGAATACTGTATTATTCACTCGGATTTTTTCCCCTCTATGCATCTGCCCCTTATACACAATGTATTTATCAGATAATACTTTTACTTCAATATCTGAGATATTATTGAAGTTCTCTACTCTTGTACTATTATTTATTGGATTTAATCGAAATTCTTTGTTTGATATGTTGCAGGTGTATTGTTTTTCAGCTTCACTGATGTTAAATAATTCTTGTTCGTTATTAACAGATATTTTTAGACTGTGATAATAGGTTTTTCTGGTATAATTCACGGTAATATTGTTTTCTTCAAATATTACTGATTTGCTGGAATTCTTATTCACTACTATCGTTTTCGAGGGTCTCTCATATTTCTGGTTTTGTTCGGCTTTTACTGGATTCTGTGTTGTTCCTAGTGTTACACTCATTACTAGTAGGCTAATCAGGAATAGTGTAGTTGTCTTTTTCATTTTTCCACCTCTTGAAGGTTTTTATAAAGTGTATTGGGACGTGTTCTTTTTCTACGTAGAGCTCGGTTCCTGCTTTATAGCTCTGAGGAGGGCATACATTCTCCAGTCTTACAGGGAATAATCCTCCGGTTTGGAAAGCCTGATGAACTGGTAACGTTCCTAAAACATTATAATCAATATCATGGTCCTTAGCTACTTTCTTATTCTTTAACCTGTTAATATATCGTTCCTCAGTTTGCTGCAAAGCTACTTCATCCAAGTCATGGAAGGCTTGACTATCTAGATGCCATCTCACTCCCTTACTCCTACTCCCTCTTAGTTTGTCTATGAATTTGCTTTTCATTGTTCTTTGCAGGTCTTCGCCTTGGCCTCTAGGATTTCTTGGTAGTAATTGATCGGCATCTGATAAGAAGAATCTTAACTCAGCTTCCTTAGAAGGGATCTTAACCCATTTATTATAAGTTAAATTGAAAACAGCCATCGCAAAACGCAATTGTTGCTGTGTGAAATTTATGAAGTGAGTTGTGAAAACACTGATCTCATTAGTTTTATTCAGTATTTCTTCTATTTTTGTTCCGTCTTTTCCTTTATTAGCTCCTATTAATAGTGTGTCTGATATGTCGTTTATGTTTCGTTCTATGTTATCTGGGTTTAGGTTGGATCCTTCTACTCTATCCTTGGTTTCTCTAATGTATTCTCTTAGAGAATAATCTTTCCTATCTCTTTTAGCTGTGTAGGTGCTGTAAGCATTCTCTAATGCGTTTAGTTCATGTCCGGATCCGCTGCTTGGGAATATGTGTGGTAGTACGTCTATTACGTCTTTTTCTTCTATCTTTATTGGTTCAAAGAATTTTTCAGCTACTGGATGTTTCTTTAAGAAGTTCCTAAGTCTTTCTGTGTTCAGGCTGTACATCTTTGTTTTGAATGGTCTTGGTTCTAATCCGAATTTCTTTCTCAGGGTTATTCGCATTTCATCGTCAGCAGTTGGTAGGTTCATGAATCCTCTTTCGTTTTTCCCTTCTTTTGCTGGTTCTATTTCTATTACTTTATTATTTCGATAATATTCGATTTCCATTAGTTTTTGGAGGAGGGTTGTTTTTCCTGCTCCTGTTTTGCCGCATACAAACATATGGTCTTCAGTTTTCTTACTTGGGTAAACATAGTTACCATCTTTCGTTCTACCTATAGCTTTTCTTCTAGGCCCTAACCCATAATCATTATCTTGATCAGCTTTTCTAGCCATCTTCTTAATGTATTCTCTACCACTCATGGTCATTTGTCCTCCTTCTCTTTCTTCATGTTATTTACCGGTCTCCAAGTTGTATTAGGGGTCTTTGGATTTTCTGATTTTAATTTGCTTTTCATGTCTTTGATTTCGTCTTTTAGTTCCTTGACGTGTGCTGATAGATTCTTGTTTTCGTTTACTGAGTTTTGTATTATGAAGTTTCTATGTGATTTTTCTATTAGGTCCCAGAAGAGTTTCATGG
>CAYNOZ010000114.1:0-2535 GCA_964398955.1 uncultured Thermococci archaeon
CCTTGATATTTTACCTGCATATCGTCTCCATCCTCATAGAAATTTTTCACTTTTACTCCTTCATCACTGTAAACGTCTATCTCCTCTATCGCTTCTTTGAAAATGTCTAATTTATCCTTGATTCTACTTAGATCCAGCACTAGCTCTTTCGGCCTTTCTTCCGGATCTGTGATTTTCTCACTTTCAACTTCTATGAGATGTTTCAATTCGCCTAGATTTAGTGTTTTGCCCTCAGCAAATTTTGCGATCATCAGAAGTTTCGCATCTGTTGATTTACTGGTTGATTTCCTTAAATTTGTACCCTTGATTATTCCCTCTTTGAATTTTTTTAAGTCCTCTTCTTTCAGTAGGCCTGGAGATACATTGGGATTTACCGTTATATCATAAGCTATTACCGCATGATCAACAACTCTTTTTTCCCCAGTAGTTTTTTGTTGTCCTTCATCAGAAGCAAATGGTGTCCCCATCCGATGACTCATTATATCTGCTCCAATTAAATCCAGACCATAACTCAATTGGACTGGACCGTATATGGATTTCTCCTCTCCTCCTTTGAAACTGAAAGTGCCCCCGAATATCCTCGCGTCTACGCACGAATCAATTAGCTCATCGAAATCACTATCAAAATATTCCTTGAACACATTTGTTTTGGTCATATAACTAGCTTGATGCTCTTCAGCATCTTTTGACTCTCTAGGATAAAAGAACACAAAATCCTCCAAGTTTTCAGTATCTTCGTAATCCTGGTACAGATAGTTCCTTATATTGTACTTAATACATTTATCAGTAGTAAATATCCTTCCATTTATGTTCCTAGGTTCATTGTTAACGAAGCTTCCGTTTGGATTACCCAAGACTGTTTCTGTTACAAAAAGACCTTGATACATATTTTCTACATCTTCTGTCATTTTTAGTCACCTCTTTTTTTAGATTTCAATATGTTTCTAGCATAATAGCCAGAAACCATAGCTATCAAAATATCTGAAAAAGTTTTTTGTTTGAAAAGGCTATCCAAATTATCAGTGAGTATATCAAACACGAACTTTGCCTTTGGGTTCAGTCTCTCTATATAGTACGTTTGTCCTTGCAATATCTCTGTAGCAAACCTTTGCTTGGCATTTTTTCTGTTCAATGACTCAATGAAATTACTGAATATAGTGTTCTTATTTTCTTTATATCTGGAATCATCGATCTTTCTAATAAATTGACCTATTAGATAATAGACCAATTGTAAGTTCTCATCGTCGTTTACCAGTTCTCTTATCTTTTCCTTACTCTCTGGTTCTTCAAAAGCCTTGAACTGCTCTTCCAATTTTTTTGTTTTGTTTTTCATGTTTGACTCCCCTAATATTTTGGAAACTAAAAAATAATAATAATTCAAACCCTCAATCAATTTATTTCGGACCGTTCCTGAGTCAAAGTGAGTGGTGTCTATATTTCTCAATTCATACCGTAAGAAATTCTCAACGATCTCATTAAGACTTTCCTTTGAAACAGCGTTGGGATCCGTTTCGTATATGAATGAAAATAGCTCATCACGATGTGCATACAATAGGTGCTTAAATTTTGGATTTAAATCGTTTGGTAGGTCAGTGTTATAAAGTTGGTAGAAATGGAAGGGGTGGCCATATAATTCCTTAAAATAATAATTCCTATCGTTGACAAAGAAAAACTTGAGAATTTCTTCTAGGTCAAAATAATTCTTCAATCTTCTTATTCCCACATCTACCTCTTCGTTAGGGAAATATTTTAGCTCTTCATCTAAAACCAAATTTTCATTTTTGAATTTTTTTGCAAAAAGGTGATAATTAGAAACTGATTTTAATATGTTAAGTTTGGACTGTTGTTTTTCTGTAACTAGAAACCTGAACTCAAGAGTTTCATAGATTTCTTTTTCCCCTATCAAATTGTTAAGTTTTTCAAAATCATTAGCATTTTCTTCAGCAAGTTTGAAAAACACATCAAGCCCTTCCATGGTTCCATAACGGGGTTCTGGTATCAATATATAATTATTTCCAAATATGTTGTTAAGATATTTCCATCCGGCTGTTACCTTCCCTTCACATTCTTGACATAATTTTAGAGGGCCTTTGTCTACTTCATTACTGGCCAAGCCAAAGTTGTAATTTGTTACTTCTAAAGAAAAGAAGGGCAACCTTATATCTCTCATCTCTGCCGTTTTTCCACAGAGACTACAATCCCCTTCAACCCAATCAATACTTTTGTTTTGTGGAGCGGTAGCATAAATTGTAATAAAATATTCGTGTCTCCCCTCTGTTTCATTACCCTCAAAGGCTTTTATGTATGCCCAGTCGGACTCTAATTCTTGAAATTTCCCCCCCCTATCTTTGAAAAATTCCAATAAGTTATTGACTACCTCATCATCATATTTCTTTCTATAGTAATCATCAAAACCATCACTTCTTTTAACCTTCTTTTTTTGAATTTTAGAAACGTCTATGAAAAATGGACTAACTCCACCTATTCCTAAGGCCCCCCCTGCTAATGCAGAATTTCCTCCAGCATAAAAATATT